>CALGXF010000031.1 GCA_937935995.1 uncultured Alphaproteobacteria bacterium | reverse complement strand
TTTTCAACCATAAAGCAATTCCCCCCCCCCCCCATACTACCTCTAGGATAGGTTTTCTCTCATTTTTTCAACATCGGCGACTTGACAGTCGAACGGATAACAGCTTGTCCGACGCGGGAATGGATTTACCGGTCGGAATGAATCTGTCAAAAAAAGGGTCGCCCCGACCGCCTTCAACACGCGGGGCGACACTTGGGAATTTGGATCGGTTGTGCCACCGGATGCATTTCCCCTGTCCATCGGCCAAGCCACAATCGCATCACATAATCGGCGGGGCGCCCACCCGCGCCCCTTCGCCCCGCCGATATCAAGCCGGTCACCTTTCCCCTCAAACCGCCAACCAATTCGGTCGCAGCATGATTGAAATGCTTGCCGTACTGGCCATTGTCGGCGTACTATCCGTTATTGCCGTTGCCGGATTAACATGGGCTTTTGCCAAGTACAAAGCCAACAATACCATCCACGATGTCCATGTTTGGGAACTCGCAGCTTTAGACAGTAATCAACTCTATGACATGACAACCGGCGAATTGGTTCTTGCCGAATTGGGGAATACGTCTACACATGGGTATCCTATGGCTATTTGGGTCGAAAACGAAGAGGCTTTTGCCATTCAGGTAGACAGCGTTCCAAAACGTGTTTGTTCCCTTATGCTTGACATGCTTCATTCAACTCAAACCGTCACCGTGAACAATGTGTTGTTTGACGGATCCGATATATGTGACCAAGAAACCAATTTGATGCTTTTCTATTTGGCCAAATATCAAGGTGATGTGACCCAAACATGTATTCCGACATGTTCGGCAGGGGAAACATGTTGCAACGGACAGTGTACGGTCATTCAAACGCCGTGCGGTTCTGACGGCTGTACGGATTGCGGCAGTGATTATTGTACGACCTCGAACACATGTTGTCCGACGCCGACGGCGACGAAGTGTGGCGACATGGATTGTTGTGATACCAACTGTTGCAACCATGTGTGTTGTCCGGCCGGTCAAGTATGCGGCAACGATGGAAATTGTGCGTGTCAAAATAATCTTGTTCTGAACCCGGATACGGGGGTGTGTGAATGTCCGGCGGATGCGCCGTATTATTTTGAAGAGGCAAACCTATGTTGCAAATCGGGTTATACGCCCGTTGACGGTGTGTGTCAAAAGATTGACTGTCGTGGCGGCCCCACAAATTATGATTGTTATATCAATGATATTCGATGCGGATACAATTGCAATGCACAAGGACGAGAATGCGGAATAGGGATTTGTTATGCCGATTATTGTCAATCTGACGAGGTATTCGGTTATATGCAGGGTCAATCCTATGCCTATCGATGCCAAAAACAAATCTCGGATGATATTTTATGCACAAATTATTACGAGGACAGACGGATTTTTGCCTGCTTTAAAAATAATCAGCTTTGTATGCAGACAGATTCCAACTTGGTACAAAGTGCCGGAACTTGTGATGAAATGGTTTGCCAAAACATATTGTCGTCAGCTTCGTTGACGTACTTGGGAGATAGTCTAACCACTTACGGCAGCTGTTTATTCGATGAGAATTTTATATGCTATCCGACACGTAATTACACAAAATGGAATTGCCTACAATATGGGTTTCAATGCGGCACCGGTTGTTCGGATCCTTTTAATTGCGGTTCGTGCGAGATGGGATGTCCGGACAACATGATCTATAACTCGGAAACAGGATATTGTGAAGACCCTGACATGGGTATTTATTGTACAACGACAAACGGCGCATATTATCAAAATTGTTATCAGAAAGATACAGACAAAAGATGCGAACTTCGAACAAGTTTGAATACTGTTAAACAAGGCTCTTGTACAGATCCCGGATGTCCGGCCGGTTTCGAATATCAATATATCGCTGCTCGAGACTTATTCGGATGTCAAGAAACCGGAAAAGCAACCAATGAAGGCATGGCCTGCATTTATGACACCGGTGGCATTCAGTGTTCGTACAGTGGGATTCAATGTGGAATCGGATGTGATTACGATGGGACCGATTGCGGTTCGGTTTATTTACCGCAATGTGCTTCAACCGGACATTGCCCGCAAACGGGATATGATATGTCCGACGGGTGTACTTGCGACGGCAATGTGACATCCGTCGACGGAACGAATTATTGTTGTCCGGCCGGACATACGTACGTCAATGGTGCGTGTACCATGACGGGATAGACGTTATCCGCCGATTCCACAGCCGGCCAGTTCGGCAATTTGAGCGCGAACCTCGTCCAAGCCGATATCTTTTTGGGAGCTGGTAACAATAACTTCAGGGTAAGCGGCCGTATGCTTTTTAATCGCCGCATCAACTGCCGCTTTATTCTTTGCCAGCTCTGTTTTATTCGGCTTATCACACTTGGTCATAACGACTTGGAAAACAACAGCTGCTTTATCCAACATTGTCATCACCTCTTCGTCTTTTTTGGTGACTCCGTGACGCGAATCAATCAACAAAAAGACACGCCTCAACGTCGGGCGCCCTTTTAAATAAGTAAAAACCAATTCATTCCACGATTTAACTTGTTTTTCGGGCGCTTGAGCATATCCGTATCCCGGCAAGTCAACTAAATACACCGACTCACCCAAATCAAAATAATTAATTTGCTGCGTTCGTCCCGGCGTTGCGGAAGCCCGAGCCAAATCTTTACGCCGTGTCAGGCCGTTAATCAAGCTGGACTTACCGACATTAGAACGCCCTGCAAAAGCAACTTCAACTTTATCATGCGCCGGCAGTTGATCTAATCGCGCACACCCGATGACAAACGTACATGCTTTGGCAAACAAAGCACGCCCGGCCGCCAGTTGAGCTTCATGTTCATCCATTAATCCACTCCGTACTTGTGCATAACATAGCGTTGTTGAATAATGGACAGCACATTGCTCCATGTCCAGTAAATCACCAACCCGGAAGCAAACCGCCCCAGCATAAACATGAACAAAACAGGCATCCAACGCAAAACCATTGCTTGGTTTTTATCGGCAACCTGCGGGCTCATCTTTTGCTGCAAATACATCGTAATGCCCATCAAAACAGGCCAAATACCGATATTCAAAAACGATGGCACATCCCACGGAATCAAGCCAAACAACGTGAATACCGAAGACGGATCAGGAGCAGATAAGTCTTGAATCCACCCGAAAAACGGTGCTTGCCGCATTTCAATCGAAACCGACAACACTTTATAAAGTGAAAAGAAAATCGGAATTTGAATGAACAATGGCAGACATCCCGAAGCCGGATTAACTTTTTCTTTCTTATAAAGCATCATCATTTCTTGGTTCAACCGCATTTTGTCGTTTTTATACCGCTCTTGCAAATCTTTTAATTTCGGTTGCAATTTACGCATTTTCGCCATGCTTTCGTACGATTTGCCCGCAATCGGCAACAACAACAGCCGAAGCAATGTTGCAAAAATCAAAATCGCTACACCCATATTGCCGACAAAATGATTTAAATAGCCTAAAATAATCAGGAAAGGCTTTGTCAGGAAATAAAACCACCCGAAATCAATCGCTAGCTCAAACTTTTCGATACCCAAGTCTTTTTGATAATCGGCCAACAACTTTAATTCCTTCGGCCCCGCAAAGAAATGAGACGTGTTCGATAGACTCTGCCCTGCCGGCACTGTCAGAGTCGGCGTGACGAAATAAGCCGAATAAACGTCTTTTCCTTGAACAGATTGATACGAATAAACATTTGAAACGCCCTGCAATTTTTGATCAAACGCCAAAGCGGACAGCCAATATTTTTCCGTCAATCCCATCCAACCGCCGGTTGTTGTAAAGCTTTCTTTTTTATCGTCTTTCAAATCTTTCAATTTAATTTCACGTAAAGAACCATCTAAAACGCCGACAAATCCTTCGTGAACCGTCGCTACCTGCGTTTCGGGCGGATTGATTCGAACAATGACGCCGTCTGCCGCGAACGCCACCGGATTGGCCGATGTGTTCACAAACTCATCTTGAATAGTGAACATGTATTCTTTATCCAAGCGAATGGTGCGTTTAAATTCAATTCCTTGTGCATTTGTCCAAGTCAACGTGACAGGCGTTTCGGGCGTCAGTTCCTGACGGTCAGCCGTCCAAAGCGTTTGATCATCCGGCATATCAATCCCTTTGGTCAACCCCGTCATCCCGAATGCCGCATAATAAGAAGGTGTTAACAAAGTCACATCCGGGCTATCCTTTGCCAATGTTTCTTTGAATTGACGCAATGTTAAATGATCAAAACGCGCGCCTTTCAAACGAATCGATCCTGTCAATGTATCGCTTTGAATCGCGATAACCGGCGAATCGTCTGTTTCTTGCAAAACCGGTAAAATCTTGTTATCAGTCGCCGGTGTTAAAGGCTGTACATCAACCGGCGCCGTTACGGATTGAGGCGCGTTGCTTGGAACGGGATCCGTTGGAAAAAACCACTCAACCCCGAACAAAACAGCCAAAGACAAGACAATCGCCACAGCGACATTTTGAAAATCATTTTTATCCATTTAATGTTCCTTATGTTCCATAAACACCTCCGGCACCGGGTCATATCCTGACCCGCCCCACGGGTGACATCTTAAAATTCTTTTGCAGGTTAACAGAATTCCTTTTAAAAATCCATGTTTTTGAATCGCTATTTTCGCATATTGCGAACAAGTCGGCTGAAATCGGCAGCAAGAAACTTTAAACGGAGAAATCAGGATTTGATACGCAGAAATAAAAAAAAGGCCCAAACGTGCGAAAATGTTCATCAGGACCTCCGTTAAACAGAAGCGACGGCGTCGCGTAAATCTTGAACCAATTCATCAAAAGGACGCATCAACGTCCGAGTCCGTCCGATAATCACGTAATCGCAACCTTTTTGAGCAATCTGCGGCAAATGCAGCCGGACAACTTCCCTTAAACGACGACGAATACGGTTGCGTTTCACAGCATTACCGACTTTGCGGCTTGTTGTGAAACCAACACGTATTAAGTCATTAAACCGATTATCTTGGGGCCGAACAAGGACTTGTAAAATCAATCCCTTTGCCACATATTTGCGGCCATGTTCAGCAACGCTCACGAACTCTTTGTGTTTCTTCAATCGTACAAGGGGTTGAACCATCAATCGACACCCTTTTAACGCTTTGAACGCCGATTAAGCGGACAAAACTTTACGGCCTTTTTGACGGCGAGCATTTAAAACTTTGCGGCCGCCGACTGTAGCCATACGACTTCTAAAACCATGACGGCGAGAGCGAACCAATTGTGAAGGTTGATATGTACGTTTCATGGTCATTACTCCAATTTTTAATTAATCCTATAAAGAGCGCCTTTTATAAAGCACTTTTCACAAAATGTCAACTGCTTTTTTAATTTAAGCGTTTTGCCGTTGATTATAAACAGATAAAACCAAAGACGGCGTCCGGTTGTGATCCGCTTCTTGAATCATCGCCTGAACCCGAGCTGTCCGCCGTTGGTATTCTTCAGCCGATAACGGACGCGCTTTTTCTTTGTCATCCTGATAAGCCAACTTGATAAAATCATCGGCCAAACTTGTCATCAAAGCGATTTCAACCGGCAGCAAAGCCAATTGAATCGTTTCTTTTTGTTCACGGCGTTCGGCACGGCGTTTGACTTCCTCGGACGTTGCATTGTTATAATGAGCAGCCCGATTCACGGCACCGTAAGAAACATCCCGTGCAATTTTCAATTGCATCATCACATAGTGGGCATTATCCAAAGCCGCTTGAGAATACAGGCCGGATTTTTTCATATCATTATACATTTCCACTGCAACGATAAAGTCATACACGACATCATCCCGATTCGCATTTAATGCTTCCATTTCATTCGTAGTAACAACGCCGTCGGCAAAGACGCCGTTGACCAAAGCATTCACGGCGGCAACGTCGCGTTTAGAGTCACTGGCCACACCGGCATACCGCCCGACAGACGGCGCATGAGATTGTAAGTTCACTTGTTGCCGTTCGGCCAATTGAGAACGTAAATTGGTTTGTTCTTTTGTCTTGTCAAGTGTGTTTACCATTTTGTTAACCTGCCTTTCTCTATGAATAGTATAGGAAATTTGTTGACAAAAATCAAGCCCTTTCTAATTTTTCAATATTTTCAACTTTTCAAACGGATGCGTTGTTTCTTCATCATCAAACCCCTCGTCTTTGTACGAAAAAGCTAACTCTTTGTTCTTTTTGGGGAACGGATCCAACGCCAAAGCCAATTGTTGAATAACATACTCACCAATATCCAACTGATCCCCCGTCAACGGTTCCGTATCTTCCGCATCCATATCCAAATCCAATTCAACCGCATCCGGAATATCTTTTTGAAAAACCGTTTCAAACGTCCCCGACACATGGCTGTCAAACGCATCCAATGTCACCACACATTGATACGTCACATCTGCCTCAAACCGGCCGGCTACTTTAACTTTTGTGTGCCCCTTCACATGAACATGCGCTGTCAATTTTTGTAAACCGAGCAATTTTAACCGTTTAGCGATAGCTGTCAACTGCGCCGGCGTCGCCGTTAAATCAAAGCTTTTCCCGGCATCCGGAACGGTTCTGATATCAACAATTTGCGACATTTCCGATTTTATCATTGTTTTTTTCGTCCTTTTCTTCTATATATAGGTTAAGTCATAGCAAAGAAGGGTCAAATGAGCAAGATAAGTTTCATCATTTTCAGTATTTTTTTATTAAGTGCTTGTTCTTTACCGGTCAATCAAATCGGAGACATGCCTTCCGACAAGCGGATTGCGGCCATTAAACCCGGCAAACACACCAAAGAAGATGTGACCCGTTTAATCGGCAGTCCGGCTCATATCACTTTATTTCAGGAAGAATCATGGGTGTATGTGGAATCTAAAGAACAACAACGGGCTTTTTTATCCCCGAAAGAAACAAGCCGCCGCGTTTTGGTTATTACGTTTAAACCGGATGACACGATTGCGAAAATCAGCCAATTGGATTTAAACGACGGTATTAATGTCCCATATGACGCCGATGTGACCAAGTCTTACGGAAAAGATTTGAGCGTTTGGGATGAAATGATTGGCAACTTCGGGCGTTTCCCCGCCAAAGGTCAGCAACAATAATTATTTAAACTGAAGCGGTGTGACAACGCGGCCGAATTGTGTTTTAAATTTTTTAGATTTACGCACATCTGCCGCTTTTACCTGAACCACTTCCCCGCTGATCGTCGTGTAACTGATTTCGTTAATGACGGGCGCCTTTTCAATGTGATAAGAGAACCGGCCTCTTTCCTTATCAATATTCCATTTCAAAATTTTCATGGCATCCTCCTTGATGTGCTTCTTATTTTGACTGTATGCCGAATTGTTTTAAATGTCAACACCCAAAAGGTCTAGACTTTTTCCCAAAATCCCACTACACTTGAGACCATGACAGAATACACAACAGATGATTTTTTAGGCGGCCTAGTCCGGTTAAAACAAGAAAAAGACGGCTATCGCGCGACCAGCGACGCTGTTTTGTTGGCAGCTGCCGTTCCGGCGCAATCCGCCCAAACTGTGTTAGATGTCGGTTGCGGCAATGGTGCTGCTTGCCTGTGTTTAGCGGCACGCGTACCGGATTTATCCTTGACAGGTATTGACATTCAACAGGAAGTCGGTCAACTGGCCGTTGAAAATGCGGCACTCAATCACCAAAAATTCCGTTTCATTCACGCCGATATCGGAACGTTTATTCCGGATATGCATGAAAAAACTTTTCATCACGTCATGACTAATCCGCCTTATTTCACGGAAGACCCTACCCGCCGAACCCAACAACATGCCCTTGCGCACAAAGAAAACTTACCGCTTTCAAAGTGGATTGAGTTTTGTTTAAAACATGTTCGTCCCAAAGGAACATTGACACTTATTCATCGTGCCGAAAGGCTGCCGGAAATTTTGAGCCTGCTGAACGGCAAGCTCGGCGGCATAACCGTTGTTCCCTTTTGGCCCAAAGCCGGCGTCAAACCGAAACGTGTTTTGATTCAAGGAACGCTCGGCACACGAAAACCGTTCATTTTACATCCGGGATTTGTGCTGCATCATGACGACAACACACGAACAGTTCAAATTGAAGACATCATGCGCCGCGGCGCGCCGTTATCTTTTTAATGTCATAAGCGTTATTTCCGACGGCGTCATCAAACGAACCGGAAAACCGCCCCACAATCCCGTTCCTGAGCTGACATAAAGAACGAAATTTTGAAAGTCATAGCGGCCTTTGATAAACCCGTTATTAAACATCCCGACTAACCGATTAAACGGCCAAAACATTTGGCCGCCGTGTGTGTGGCCGGATAACTGCAAATCAACGTTTTCTTTTGCAAATTCGGGTGCTTGCGCCGGATAATGAGCCAACAAAACACGCAAAACTTTTTCACCGATTCCATTAAACGTTGCCCGAACATCGGGCTTTGCTTCCAACGCCGGCACACCGCCCAAAGCAACCGCTTGATCATCGTCTCGCAAAAGAACGGCTCTGTTGATTAAAACCGGAATACCCATTTGTTCAAACGCCGCCGTCCATGCTTTGGCACCGAAATAATATTCGTGATTGCCCAAAACCATGTACACGCCCAAAGGCGCTTTTAATTGTTTTAACGGCTCCAATTGAGGCAACAATTCTTTCGGATACCCGTCAATCGTATCGCCCGTTATCACAATAACATCCGGCTTTAAAGCATTCGTTTTATCGACAACCTGTTGCAACCAATCTTTGCCAAAACCCGAACCGATATGTAAATCCGACAATTGTGCTATCCGCAATGGCTCAAAATCAGCCGAAGCACGCGGCACGGAAACAGTTATTTCTTTGACCGGCGGGACTTTAAACGTATTCCAAATGCCGTCGACTGCCACAAAAATGCTGATAAGGAACAAAATCCCCATTAAATGAGGAATCTCTACATGGAACATCAATAAAACCAAGCTGATAACAACGCCGGCCATCATCAACAAAAACAGCATAATCAGCCAAATTTGTAAAAATCCCGTCACAATCATAAACCAAGCCGGTAACCGGTAAAATCCTTCTGACCGAAAAAACATGGAGAAAATGACCATCTTTTGAGAAATCAATAAAATCAGCAAACTGAACAATACTTTAAATCCCAGCGGAATTTGAAGCGGAACAACTAAAAAATGTATTACCACAAAAGCGATGATAAACATAATCGCACTGGCACCGATGAAAAACATGAAGCCCTCCTTTTCTTCATATATAAAACGCACCGCCGGCGGATGCAAGAAAATCTTGTATAAAAACCAAAGCTGTGGTAAATAAAGCGCATGATAGACATCAATGACATAACCGTTCAAATCGGTTCCAAAGTTTTGTTAGACCATGCCAGCGCCCATATTTCCGATGGTCAAAAAGTCGGATTAATCGGCGCTAACGGCAGTGGCAAGTCTACCCTTTTTAAAGTTTTAAAAGGTGAAACAGGCACACAAACCGGCAACGTTTCTTTTCCGTCGCGCCATAAAGTTGCCTCTGTTTTACAGGAATTTCCGGACACGTCCGTTTCCATTCTTGATTTTGTTTTAAACCAAGATACGGAACGCACACATTTACTTAACCGGTTAAAAACAGCCCCCGAAACGGAACTGGCCGACATTCACGACCGTTTAAATGCCATTGGCGCTGCATCGGCCGAAGCGCGGGCTATTCGTATTTTAAGCGGGCTCGGTTTCACGCAACCAGACTTAAACAGGCCTTTATCCGAATTTTCGGGCGGATGGCGCATGCGCGTGGCATTAGCGGCAGCTTTATTTGTTCCATCCGATGTTTTATTGTTGGATGAACCGACGAACCATTTGGATTTGGAAGCATCCGTTTGGTTGGAAAACCATTTGAAACTTTATCGCGGAACATTACTGCTCATCAGCCATGACAAGCATATTTTAAACGCGTTGTGCGATCACATTTTGCATTTACATGATAAAACGCTGACTTTTTACAACGGGAATTACGATACTTTTGAAGTGGCACATGCGCAAAAACAAGAACTCGTGACAAAGCTGATGCAACGGCAAGAAGAAAAACGCGCGCATTTACAGTCTTTTGTAGACCGTTTTCGCTATAAAGCCACCAAAGCCAAACAAGCTCAAAGCCGGTTGAAAATGCTCCAAAAAATGGAAACGATTGCACCGCTGGAAGAAAATTTATCCTCTCATTTTTCCTTTCCGCAGCCGGAACATTTAGCCCCGCCCATCATAACATTGGAAAATGTAGCCGTCGGATATGACCAAACGCCCGTGTTGAAAAATCTCAACCTGCGCATTGACGGAGACGACCGAATTGCTTTGTTGGGGGCAAACGGTAACGGGAAATCAACATTTGCCAAATTGTTGGCCGGTCGATTAAAGCCGATGGAAGGCTTGATTCACCGCTCCAAAAAGGTGCGTATCGGTTATTTTGCTCAACACCAAACCGAAGAATTGCCGGTGAACCAATCGCCGTTAATGGTCATTCACGCCTTAATGCCCGAAGCCAACGAAACCAAATGCCGCAGCCATTTAGCGATGTTCGGATTAAATCAGGAAAAAGCATTAACACCGATACAAAACTTATCGGGCGGCGAAAAAGCACGCTTACTTTTTGCCTGCATGGCATACGATGCGCCGGCGTTGTTGATTTTGGATGAACCGACGAACCATTTGGACATTCAAGGCCGAGAAGCCCTGATTGATGCCCTCAACACGTATGAAGGCGCCGTTTTGCTTATCACGCACGACCTGACATTAATCCAGCTCATCAGTGACCGATTATGGCTGGTTAAAGACGGCACATGCAAAGCTTTTGACGGAGATTTGGATGATTATCGGCAGTTATTGTTGGAATCGGACAAACCCAAAACAACGACGAAAGAAAATCCGTCTTCTCATCGCAAAGAAGAACGCCAACGTAAAGCGGCTTTGCGGGCTGAAACAGCACCGATAAAAAAAGAAATTAACCGAATTGAAAAAGAAATGGCCGCTTTGTCGGCACAAAAAGAAAAAGCCGTCGCACAATTTGAAACCGTTACGGATCCCATCCGAATTGTTGCTCTTCAAAAGGAAGTTGCACATTTGGAAAAACAATTGGAAACTTTGGAAACAAAATGGTTGGATTTGTCCGAACAAATCGAACAAATGACTGATTAAGAATGCCTTTTGTTCACGGGCAACCTCAATACAGCCATTTATTCTGCCACTCTCCTTTTCCGAAATATAATAACAGTATATCCTATTTTTTTCAAAATGACAACTAAAAATATCTTTTTTGATATAATCGACTGATTATATGCCGCGTGTCAAGTTGCCTTTCAGGGCTTTGGGAACAGGCTGACCCGATAAAACCGCTGCCATTATGTCGCGAACGCATTCCGGTGTATATGGCTTTCCGACGAAATCAGCACGAATAAAATCCGGATGAATATCAAATGATTCTTCGATGAAAGACAACGGTTTATCCGCATAGACAGTTGTCTGGCAGTCTTGAGAAAGAACCAAATACGTTTGACCGTTGGCATGAATATAAGAACGCTGCGGTTGATGATGACAAGCGCGACATGTATTTTCCCGTACACAATTGGCACTGATGAATAAAACAGGATCCGTGTAAACAGGCAAAACCATCGGCAAAGGCGCCGATTGAGCCAATGATTTCATGTTTTCCAAAGTATCTTCCGTTGAAAAAGTCACGCGCGATGCTCCCATTTCCTTGGCTATTTCAACGGCCTGCGGATTCATCATGTAAATGGATGAATCAAACGATAAATCAATTCCGTTGCGCGGCAAAACCGACAGCCCCCATACATTGCCGATTTCCCATTTTTTATAACCTTGAGCCAACAAAGCTTGAATTCGGTTTTCAAAAACCGCCGGATGTCGACAAACCGTCGGCAACGCTAACCGAACTTTATTTTTGGGCAATTGACGTAAAGCCGCCTCATTTTTATTCTCGGACAACACAACAATAACTTCATCAATGTTGTTTAAATCCAACAAACCGATATTTGTCATATCATCTGTTTTCACCAAAACGCGCGGTGTTTGGGCATGCCGAGCCGGCGTAACTTCCGGCAAAGCTCTTTTTATCGGATCAACCGTCATTTGTTCATACAAAGACCGCCGCACATCGTTTAATACAGACGCCGGAACAAACAAGCCGGCCGGATTGTGAACGTTTAAATCCCGCAAAACAAACGGCGTATCGCCTGTTTTTTCAAAAGCTTTACGCACGGCATCCGATACTTTTTCCGGCACGTGCGCCCTTTCAAACATTCCGCTTTGTTCAACGGATACACCTTTTGCCATCGCCGTTATTTTATCCGCCGTGATATGAACCGTCACATCCGCCGGATGGCGCGGTGCATAAAGCCCGGGTTTGGGCTTTTCATACGGATAAGCCCCCTTCACTGCCGACGAAGAAGCCAAATAAACCGGCGACCCCGGATGAATAAACGGCGGACTCGGCGGCAATGTTATGTCTACGCGTTGTCCCGCATCGGCTTTAAACACAGATTTTCCCTGTACCCGCATTTTTTCCAACGAAAAACCGTAAGGCTTTTCTTGACCGGCGACATCTATCTGAATACCGTCATATCGTTCAATCGCATGAGTCGGTTTAATTGTTAAAACACCTCGGACAACTGAAATGACTTTTCCGATAATCAATCCGCGATGGCCGACAAAATCCCGGTCAATGACATCTTTATTTTTACCATGCACATGCAATTTTGTCCAAGGCCTTGCAAAAATTTGTTTCAATCGTTCTTCTTTAAGGGGAACAGCTCCTTTTCCATCCAAAATCGTCCGATAATAATCCGTCACCGCCGCGACATACAAAGCATTTTTCTTGCGTCCCTCGATTTTCAATGAAACGCCCGGTATTTTCAAAACGTCTTCACTTAAAGCCAAATCTTTCATCGAAAACAAATGCGCTTCATGCCCGGCGTCATCTTTGAAACAGGCGCGGCACGGATACAGACATTTCCCACGATTAGCGCTTTTTCCCGTTGTTAAAGAAGAAAACAAACACAATCCGCTGTACGAATAACACAAAGCACCGTGAACAAAGACTTCAATTTCAACGCCGGCTTTTTCTTTGATTTCCCGAATTTCATCAAAAGTCAACTCACGCGCCAAAACCACGCGTTCAAATCCGACTTCTTTCAATGCCAAAGCTCCGGCCAAATTATGAACAGCCATTTGCGTGCTGGCGTGCAAAGCCAACTCCGGATATCTTTCCCGAACCACACGAGCCACGCCCAAATCCTGAACAATAACCGCATCAACACCGGCCGCAACACATGCATTCAACGTTTTCAGCAAGTCCGGCATTTCCGTCGTTTGTAAAAGGGTATTCACCGTTACATAAACTTTACGCCCCAACGCATGCGCGTAGCCGGTAAAATCGCTTAAGCTTTCGTCATCAAAATTCGTTGCCGTCGCACGCGCGGAAAATTTTTGCAATCCCAAATAAACTGCATCAGCCCCGTAATAAAGAGCGGCATAACCCGCTTCGATGTCTCCTGCCGGCGCCAAAAGTTCTGTTTTCATATGTTATCCTTTAAAAATGAAACCTGATTCCAAACATGATTTCATTTATACTCTTTCCTTGCTTGCGATTCAAGCGATATTCCGCCGCCAATGCACTGTTTCGTGTCAAAGAATAGACTGTTTCGCCCCGAACATTCAATTGATTCAAAAAAGCATTATCGGAAACAATTCGCTCGATTTGTCCCAAAAAGCGCACGTCTCCCCAATCTGATAAAAAGCCGCCGACACCGCCGATACCGATAGCTTGGTTATGTGGCATAAACCCGCCGTATTTAAAATACGTGTTAACAAATCCAAACACATAAGTTGTCGGATGAATGGCATACGAAATCCCCGTTCCGCCGTTTAAATTGTAAACATACCCTTCTTGACCCGTTTTATTGTTAATTTCTCGGTTAACGGTTGTTTTGATATTGTAAGAAAGCGGTTGAAACAACGCATTCCACGGCGAAACGGACGTGATTTCAATCAAAGACACATCTTGTAAAACCAGCTTTTCTTTTTGATGATAATAACGCACGGCCGTGTTTAAAAAATTAATTTCAGCCCCACGCAAAAATCCGTCATTTTTGTCCGTTAAAGAATGATAAGCCGGCCGAAATCCGATTTCCTGAAAAGAATCGCCTTGACGAAAGCCCTGCATAACAGTTATCCGAGCCGAATCATGTGCCGACAGCGGCGACGGTACATCGGCCAAAGCTTTAAACGTGTCCTTTTCCGAAAGAACCGTCCGTGCCCGAAGCGCTTTAAAACTGCGCTGCCGATAGTCCGATAATTCTAAATCACCCGCCAGATAGGCATACTGATAAAATTCATAAGCCGATTGCAAAACATTCGCTTTTTCTTGATTTGTTAACGTATCCAAATTCCATACATCGTCATGAATCAGCGATAAATAAGCTTTGCGTTCTTTGGCATTCATTTGGTTATATTGATTTTGAATCCTTTTCTGTCGAGACGGCCGATAAGTCACATCTCGCACCACACCGGGGCGAGCCGCTACTGCTTTTAACGTATCCAGCGGAATGGTTTGTACCGGAAAATCGGATGCCAACGCCCATTCGGGCTTAACAGCGTCCAAAACTTCCATCAACATATAAGAACAATTCTCGGTAAAAAAGAAATAACGCGTTTGTGTTTGCCCGACTTCCCACAAATGCGCCACAAATTCATCCAGTTCTTCGGGCGTCAAATTCAAACGAAATTCCCAAATATCCCGGTTTTCAATATTGTTGTATGTGTTAATAATGTCATAATACGGTTTAACCGTAAAACCACCCAAGTACCCGCCTGTTAATCCCCAAAAAGCAAACAAAATCCCGTTTTCATCCGGACGAACGTAAGCGCCGTAGTTAACGCCGTGAGAAACCAGCTGTGTCCGTCCTTCGGGAATATCAATCCGCAACAACGTATGACCAAACAAAGAAGACGGATTGTTCATGTAGGCATCTGTGTACAAAAGCGTCAATCCCGCCGGGCGTAAATCTTTTTTAAATTGCTCGTATTCGGGACAAACGGGATACGGCGCCAAATTCAAACCTTGTTTTTTTAAATACAAATACCGCGCCGGAAACAAGCATTGTTTTTCAACATCGTTTCCGTTAAATAAATCAATGGTTGCCTGTAATTCGGCATCCGGATTTCGTTTACCGTCCGGGCTTAAAAAGAAAGTTTCCGAATCAATCGTACTTTCAACAAAACCGCCGATTTGTGTTTGATAATGCCCCAAAGCCAGCCATTCAGGCGTTACCGCCTTAGCCGAAAAAGCGCATAAAAAAAGAGCTATCTTGAGGGTCAAAACAGCTCTTTTCATCATTCTGAAAGCCCAACCTTAAGCGGCTTTAACGTCCAACAAGTCCATCAAAGTCACAGCCACATGAACGACTTCGACATCATCTGTCGGGAACAATTCATTGAAGTGAGACTTGGACACGGCTGCCACTTGATCAGACGGGACACCCAAAATGCCCGCAATCGTCATAATGGTTTCGCCTTCGCCTTTGGACGCATCCAAAGCATACTGTTCCATATTGTTTTCCAAGAAAGTAAAGAACATTTTTTGAGTGCCGCCCGTAATACGACCGTTCGGATCGCATCCGGATGTTCCGGACGTAATCCCGAAAGTTTGAGATCCGAATAAACCGTTTGTCGTTACAGCCAAAACTTGAGCCGCAGGACCGCTTTGTCCGCGCCATGCCATGCTACCCAAACCGCAACCCGTGCTGTCATGTGCAGAGGCCGCACCGGCAAAAGCGCAAACGGCGGCAAATGCAACGGAAGCTAAAATAATTTTCTTCATGTTTTTCTCCTTTTATGAATAACAGACTGATGTTAGCATACGCCCGTATGATTTAAAAGAATTTTTATTAAATTTATTTTTCATTTTATTTCAATGTGTTATCAAAATAAACCATCCTATTTTATTCATCAAACAGGTGCGTCAATAGCTCTTTTACATAAAACAAAATACTTGACAAAATGATTAAAATCAGGCATCCTTTATTTTGGAACAACACAATTCAGGAGCGCTTTATGTCACGCATTCACTTCATTCCCGTCGGCGGTATTTACGAATTCGGTAATCAAGGTTATTTATACGGAGTTGACGATGAATGGATTCTGGTGGATGCCGGGTCTCAATTTTCGTCCGACGACAGAACGTATCACAGCTATCCCGATTATGCGTTTGTCGATGCGCTGGGGGAAAAGCTTAAAGCCCTCGTCATCACACACAATCATGAAGACCACTTAGGCGGTATCACCCGCTTTATGTTAAATCATCCGCACGTCCCTGTTTATTGTACGCCGTTTGTTGAAGCGCACATCGGATTAAAAATCGCACAGCAAGATTTGCGGTTAAAGTTAAAAAGACATCCTGTATTTGTCGTTCCTCAAGGCCGGATGCAAAAAATCGGATCTCATTTTAATCTGGAGTTCATTGCGGTTAACCATTCAACGCCCGAATCCAGCATGATTTACTTGGAAACACCTTATGGCAACGTGTTGCACACGGGAGACTGGCGATATGAAAGAAATCCGGTCGGAAAAGATTCTATGAATTGGAAACGTTTGGCAGAAATCAGCGCACACGGGTTGACGGCTTTGGTTGCCGATTCAACCGGTATTTTAAACGAGACGACAAACCCGTTAAGTGAATTGGATGTGAAAAAAAGTTTATTTCATTTGTTTCGGCAAACGGCTCAAAAAGACAAAGTTTTAATTGCGACAACCTTTTCCACACATACGGACAGGATAAACAGCTTGTGTGAAATCGCTCGGCATTTAGGACGAGAACCGAAATTCGTCGGAACCGGCATGCAGGCCAACGGCGGTGTTTCCAAAAAATATGGCCTCCTTCACGAAAAAAGAATCGTTGCCGACGGTTGGATGAACAATCCCAAAAGCTTTTATATCGCAACCGGATGCCAGGCGGAAGAAAACTCGGCAATGGATTTATTTGCGCAAGGAACGCCTTTGAAACGACCGGCCTGCATTTTGTTTTCGGCACGGGTTATTCCGGGAGAAGAAGAAAAAGTGGCAGCGATGAAAGCCGTTTTGCGAGCCAAAGGGTACCAACTGATTGAAAATGATGCTACTCATTTAACGCACGTTTCCGGACACGCGCCGCGCGTGGATACAGAACGGTTAATTCGATTAATGAAGCCTCGTATTTATATTCCGATTCACGGAAATGAAGACCATTTAAAAGCCAACGTTCATTTGGGACAAACGTTACAAGTTCCCTGCCCGGTTTTACTTGAAAAATGCGGCGAACAAATTTCTTTTTCAAAAACATCCGAACCGGTTTCGGAACAACTTTACACCCCCGTTAAAGTGGTTGTTCACAGCAAAGACCGCCCTTTTGAAAAACGGATTTTTGAAAAATCATCCGGAAAACACCGGAAACGGAGTTAATCCAACAGCTTGGCTATCGTATATTCGTCATGCCATTGCCCGTTAATAAACGCGGTTTCTTTTAACCGTCCTTCAATCACAAAACCTTTCTTTAAATAAAGGGCAATCGCTGCCAAATTTTGGCATCGAACCGTTCCTTCAATGCGGTGCATCTTTTTGTCTTTAGCCCACATTTCCATTTTATCCATCAAAAATCCGGCAATGCCCTGACGTTTATAACCATCTAAAATCATCAACCCGAATTGACAGGTTCGACCTATCCACGGATGTGCCGGCTTTGATATGCCGCACATAATCTGACCGACAATTTTGTCCTCGTCAAAGGCAGCTAAATACAACACATTTTCGTTTTCATATTGCGCTTTCATTTTTTCCGACTCTTTTACGGGCTGACCCGGATATTGATTGGTAAAAATGGTTTGCTCCGCAATTAAATCCAAAAATTTTTGCGCAGCCGGCACATCGTCTGAAGACAAACGCCGAATTCGAACGCATCGACCGTCTTTTAATAAAAAATCATCCATGTTTCACACCTCCTGTTATCAGGATAATCAACACAAAAAGAAACGCAACTCTTTTCTTTTCCCAAAAACATCCTATGTAAAATAAAAAGGGAGGCTTTATCATGACCGAAACAATTGATTGGAAGAAAACGTTAACGCCCGAACAATACCACATTTTGCGCGAAAAAGGAACCGAAGCGCCTTTTACCGGCAAATACAATGATTTTTTCGAAGACGGCATTTATCGATGTGCCGGATGCGGCCAGCCGTTATTTCAGTCAAAACATAAATTTAAAGCACATTGCGGATGGCCGAGCTTTGATGAAGCCATCCCAGGCAGCATTGAATACGTTGAAGACAAATCTCATTTCATGACGCGCATTGAAGCCATTTGCAGTAAATGCAAAGGCCATCTCGGCCATTTATTTGACGACGGGCCGACAGAAACCGGCCAACGTTACTGCATGAACTCGGCCGCATTGCAATTTGAAAAATCACCCGAACGGGGTTGATTTCACATGTCCAAAAAAGACTTGCTTTTTGATTGAAGCATGGTATGCTCTTTCCGGTCAACGGAAAAGGACGGATAATGAAAAAATATTTTCTTTTATTTTTAGCGGCTTTATGTTCAACTTCTCTTTACGCGCAGGAAACGGTTGATGCGCCGGTTGCCGTTGATGCTCCCGGCACGTGGAAAGCCAATTTTCGACGCGTTGCCATCGAATTTTCCAACACATCGGTCAGCCATGCCGAAGAATATGAAAACTCTCCCATCAGCGAATTGTCCGCCGACAGCCAAATGCAAGTCGACGGCGTTTTTGATTTTGCTTTGGAATACACAGATTCGCAATTAAGTTGGGATAACCGCCTTTTTATGGAATACGGCAAAACAAAAATCAAAAAAGCAGACGGTGAACGAACCAGCAATGAAAACGCTGACCAAATTTTATTGACAACCGATATTGCACAAAAAAGATGGCGTTGGGATACGGCCAAAGCCGATGTCGGGCCTTTTGCCAACTTGGGTTTCCAAACAGAATTTACCGCCAATCAAGACGCACCGCGCAATAAAGTTGCTCGGTTAAAAGGCGGTATCAAAGCGTTTCAGGGAACCTATATCGAGGATTTATATGCCGCCATGGTCGGAGAAGCTGATTTTACTTACAGCCCGACGAATATGAAGTCTGCTTGGGAAGTCGGATTTCGGGCAAAATATCCGGTTCGCGAAGGCGTTGCCTTTTCAGGAGAAGGATATTTCAGAGATTACCTCACCTATAGCCATTATGAAGGAACTGACCTGAAATATGATTTGAATGTCAAAGTGCGTATGGATGTTAACATCACCCAAACATTGATGATTGCCCCTTATGTTTCGTATCGACTGGCTCAATCGCGCGAAGCATCCGTCACCGGCAGCAATTTCATGATTGGCTTATCGTTCGCATACAGCGACATTTTTGATTTATTCAAAGACTAACGATGGCGGCTTTCGGCCAAACGCAAAACCTGTCCTTTAATTAAAACGACTCCGCCCCATCGCCGGATGCGTTTGGTGTGAACGCGCTTAATTTCGGCATCGCATTGCCTCAAAAAAGACGATAACACCGCCTGCCCCGTCTGTGTTTGAAGACGCGGTTGAGCATAAGCCAAAAATTCCGGAAAAACCTCTTGCTCCGACCGGTTTGTTCGATCATATTGCAATGCTTTAAACACAGCCTGTATCCGATCCATATCCTTAACAAAACGGGCTTCAGGTGTTTTTTGTGCCTGATATTCTTTGAATACGTCGAGCAAATCCGGCGTTCCCAATCGCTGAGTAATCGTACGCATCGCCCGTAATTCCATTTTTTCCTTTGTCTGTGCATCCACTCCGTCAAAAGGCGTTATATCCCCAACCAAAGCTTCTGCCTGATCATGAATGACGGCCATGTCCAAACATTTGGCTTTATCTAAACCTTTCGGCAAAAACGTCCGTACCAGAAAAGCAACTCCTAATGCATGAGAGGCAACTGTTTCCGGATTGGAAACCTTGTGTTGAACCCATCCTGTTCTGGGAAGGGAACTCAAATTTTCTTCTTGTTGTAAAAAATATAAAAAGTCCATATTATCCTCTTTTCAAAAAGAGTTTATCACAAAAAGAGAGTTGTTTCCATCACAAAAATTGTGTATCTTATCCAAAAACAGGAGTCGGTCATGCCGTTTATTTCCACACAGCAAAACGAAAAAATCCATGTTCTTGTTAAGAAGCCTCAAACGCCGGCAAAAGGTGTTCTTTTTTTGATGCACGGATTGGGCTCCGCATCGACGGAAAATATTATTCAAGCCGCTCAAAAAGCCTATACTGACAACGGCTGGATAACTGTTATGTTTGACTGTCGGCATGCTTTCGGGCAAAGCAGCGGTTCTTTGGAAAAAGCACGATTGGCAACTTATTTTGAAGACTTAACAACCGTCATCGACTGGGCACAAAAACAAGATTTCTTCGTGGAACCTTTCGGATTGGCCGGTCATTCTTTAGGCGGTGCAGCCGTCTTGAAATATGCCGAGCGCACGCCTCAACGCGTTCATCATTTGGTTTTAATCGCGCCGGTTCTTTCCGGAAAGTTATGGGAAGAAGCCTGTCTTTCGAACATTCCCGATTTTTATCGTGAATGGCAAAAAAACGGCAGTTTCTTTTATCAAGACGCGCTCTATCCCGACTGGCAAGGTTCTATTTCATACGATGTTTTAAAAGATACGTTTTCGTATGACGCTTTTTCTTTCACGGACAAGCTGAAAATGCCGGTCAGCCTCTTTGTCGGTCAAAATGATGCCGTTTCGTTGGTTTCTGCCAATCAACAATTTTACAATCAACTGCACGGGTTTAAAATGATTCGCATTTTAAAAAATGCCGATCATACATTGCGCACGGAACAAAATGCTGTTGATTTACGGGAAGCTGTTTCGGATTTCCTAACCATGACGATTGACCCTAAACGGTACTATACAACACTATTTGAACAAAAAATTATTCCGGCCATTATTCCCGTTTCCAATCAACCGCGTTACGGCTATCACGGTATTTCACATACGGAACAAGTCGGTTTATTTGCATTGGATTACGCATTGACACTTCGCAAAAATCCCCTGCCCGTTTTGTGGGCGGCAGGATTGCATGACTGCGCCCGCACAAATGATGCCTATGATGAAACGCACGGTCCACGCTGTGTACCACTGGCTCAAAAATTCTTAAAAGCATATGAAGACCGGTTAACACCGTTGGAAATTCGACAAATTCTGTATGCTGTCGAACATCACACAACCGGACGCCGAGCTCCGGATTATATCGCTGCCTGTTTGTGGGATGCCGATCGAACACGCTTATCTTGGGAACGCGGGTATCAAGCTGATTTTTTCACAACGGCACGTGCTAAAGAAGTCGCTGCGTTGGATGATGACGGTCAAAATGCTTATCTAAAAGCACAACAAACATATTTAATGGAAAACGGCTTAAAAACTAAAGAAGCCTACGAAAAAGAAAAAACAAGCCTGATGACGATGATTCGCAACAAAGGATTTAAACAACAAACAATCACATAAGGATTTACATAAAAAAACTTGCAATTTAAAAAGAAACGCGATATAAACGCAAGAAAGTCGGAGCATGGCGCAGTCTGGTAGCGTACTTGCATGGGGTGCAAGGGGTCGTGGGTTCAAATCCCGCTGCTCCGACCAATAAAGAAAGGATGGCCGTGTGCCGTCCTTTTTTT
>CALGXF010000030.1 GCA_937935995.1 uncultured Alphaproteobacteria bacterium | reverse complement strand
CCCCCCCCAAATCTGTCAAGAAAAAAATATAACATTTATATTGGCGCGGATTTACTTGACAAAGCGCATACTTACTTTAAAATCATTAAGAACCAAACCAGAAAGGATAAAAAATGCGTAACAGGACATTATTAAACCGCTCGACAAACGCTGGCCGCAGTATGATTGAAATACTGGCTGTCTTGGCGATTATCGGGATTTTATCTTTCGGAGCGATAGCAGCTTATTCTTTCGCCGTGTCTAAACATCGCGCTAATCAAATCTATGATCAAGTTGATTTACGTGCGACGACTTCTTTCACCAATCCGTTTGTTGCGCAAGCAGAAGCAGGACAAATATATTCTTTGCCTGGCTTTGATGAGACCTTCGAAGACATTACCTATCAACAAAAGAAAACCGACACTTCCTCTTTTGACATTATTGTATCACAAGTTCCCCAAAAAGTTTGTAAACGGCTTCAAGATATGGCTTTCCCTATCCCGAATTCCGTCACACTGAATGGCGGTGCTGTTTCCGGCAGTTGCGGCCTAGATAACACTTTCGTTTTTTCATACAATGCCTTGTCTGCCGCTAAATACACGCCGACAGAATCTGAAGAATGCCGCTGTTCGGGTTGCCAAAGCTGTGATTCAAATACCGGTCAATGTGTCGATAACGACAACTTATGCGGACCGAATGAAAAATGTGTCAACGGTGGTTGTCAATGTGAGTCAGGATACGAACGTTGTCAAGGCAGCTGTTATCCGGCCTGTTCCGACGGTTTTTATCGCGGCGGAAATACGTGTGAATGCGTATGCCAACCTCAAGAATGTCCCGAAAACAGCACTTGGGATGAGTTCGGATGCAGTTGCATTTGTGCGGCCGGATATGAATATTGCGGCGGCGCCTGTTACCCGGCTTGCACAGGATCCGGCATGACCGGAACACGTGATCCGGATACTTGTAACTGTCAATGTAAAACGGGAACAGATGCTTCTACTTGTGCCTGTCCGTCCGGATATGTATATATTAACGGACAATGCACCCGCATGGATTGCCGAGGCGGTCCCGTCAGTTACAATTGTTACATCAATGACATGTTGTGTGGATACAGTTGTGACAGCTCCGGTCATTCTTGTTTCTATGGAACCTGTTATCCGGACGAATGCCCAACCGGGTATGAATTTAAAGCCATTACATCGCCTTGGGCTTATTCCGGCGGCTATAGATACGGATGCAATATACCGGGAACAGAATGTTATTGGTTAACGGCCGGTGACAATTTTACATCTTGTTTTGCGCCAACCAGCCAATACACTTGTTGCAAAGCAACATTGGATGGTGCCTGTACAACCGGCTTGTGCAGTGCCGCAGAGTGCCCGACCGGATCAACACTCTATCATGGAACGACTGCAACTTATCCTTATTTCCAGTACGGCGGGTGCAAATTTGAAAACGGTGTTTATTGTTATCCCATAAATGAAGCCCGCTCCACGTGGATTTGTAATTATCCGAGCGGTGTTATCTGTGATGATAACTGCACAAATCCGCCGGATTGCAACGGTAACTGTGTTAAAAACAGTTGTCTTGAAGGACAGACATATGACCCTGAAACCGGCTATTGTTGCGCCGAAAGCATTTGTTGTGATTATACGCATGATGTCCACCCGGAATGTTACATATCCGGTCAACGCTGTGCTCATCGTTGCAACAATGTTTTACCCGATAAATGTAATGCCGGTAACTGTATCGATCCGGGTTGTGCGGCATTAGGCATGAAATTCGGATACATTTCTTCCATGAATTTGTGGGGATGCGTAGATCCGGACATCGGAGACAAAGGCATGGCGTGCCACTATATGGTCGATTACAAACCGGCTTATTGTCTTTACGACGGAAAATTATGCGGGCGTCGCTGTAATTACGATGGAACCGAATGTGGCGAAGTGTTCATGGAAGAATGCACAACTGAAGGAGCTTGCTTGCAAAACGGTTCTGTTATCAGCAATTGCACATGCACCGGACAAGTAACGACAATAAACGGCGTTTCTCACTGTTGCCCCAATGGTCATACATACGCAAACGGCGGTTGTACACTGATTTCCTGTCCGGACGGCCAAATTATCGGTGAAGGCGGCATCTGCATGGATAAATGCGATATCGGCAACGTTATTGACGACTGCGCGTGTGAAGGAAACGCCGGATACAATTCATACGGAGAATATATCTGTTGCGATACGGACGAAGTCATTGAAAATGACGTTTGCGTCAAAAAAGCTGAATGATTTTTAATCTTCGCGCTGTTTACCCGTCGAGCGAGTCAGAACGGCTCGTCTGATGGGACGCGGCTTTTTCTTTAATGCAACGGCTCCTTTGATGATTTGATAAACGTTTTTCATTTTTCGTTTCATCTCATCCTTACAGACAAACGTTTTTTCATAAGCCATTTCCAACGCAGAAGTCGCTTCATCCGCCGAGTTCATAAACAAACGTAAAGACAAATCAATGTCCGGCCGTTTTAACAAATAAAGAGCAACATCCGGCTGTTCATTGACGATAGCCGTCATCAAAGGCGTGTATCCGACCAAACGTGTTTGTTTATTAACACGCGCTCCTTTTTCACACAAACGTTTGACATAAGCTAAATGCCCCTGCCCCGCCGCAAAAAGCAAGCCGGTATACCCCGTTGAAGGCATTTCCTGACGAATATTAATTCGGGTCGGATCTTCCATCATGAAATCAAACAAGCGTTTTAGCGGATAAGGACAATCGCATACAATCATTAACGGAGACTTTTCATCTGCATTCAATCCGTTTAAATGCGGCAACTGCCGACCGAGACGAATAGCTTCATCCATCAAATCCGCATGTTCTTTTTCTATTTCTTCCGGAGGCCGGCATTCGTTAGGCCGAGGATAACATTTCAAAAGCGTATGCTTAAATTGACTGTACAGCGTTTCTAATTCACTCATTTTTTTCCTTTCAACAACAAATCAAACATGGAAAAAACCCTCAAGCAGAGGGCTTTTTCAAATAACAAGACACGCTTATCTTGTCAAACACCCTATCAGTCGCGGGAATAAGAATTCCGAAAGCAACCGGCTTCAACAGGCGTCTGATGACGCACGCACGGATGAACGGACAGCAATCGAACAGCTTCCTGATTATTTTGTTCTTTTGCGTAGTCCAAAGCTGTTTTGTGACTCAAATCCTGATAATCAAGCGGAATTGTATTTTTAGCCAAAATAGCCGATAAAACCTGGTTATTGCCTAATTCAGCCGCTTTGATGAGCGGGTTATCGCAACCGTAATTCGTTGCCGTCAGCCCCACATTGGCTTTAATTAAGTACATGGCAGCATCCGTATGACCATATTCGATGGCATAAATCAAATAATTGCTGCACATATCCGGATCATTTTCCAAGTGGTATTCACCTAAAATTAAATCTTCGATTGTTTCTATGTCATCCTCATCAATTGCATCAACGAGGGCATTTTCTTGTTTTAAAAACATTGTTTGTCCTTTTCGTTTGTAACAAAAAGGGTAATATAGCATGCTTTATTTGTTTTGTCAAGTTTTAAGGGGACGATATTCGCCCCCTTAAAAATCAAGCCTTATTCAAACATAATGACGGCTCGACGGTTTTCCGCACGTCCCATTGCCGTTGTATTGCAAGCAGCCGGGTCTTGTTCTCCCATGGACTTGACTTGAACTTGGTAAGAAGGAATGCCTTCTTGTAACAAGAAGTCCTTAACGGAAGCAGCACGTCTGTCCCCTAAATTAAAGTTATATACCGGTGCGCCGACCGAATCGGTATACCCGGTTACGATTGCTTTTCTGTAAGGACATTGCTTCATTTCGGCAGCGACTTCCCGCAAAGTTGCTTTGCTGACGGGCGTCAATTCATCCGAATTAAAGGCAAAATAAACAGAAGCATCTTTTCTTGTGATGTTGCTTCCCGGACACGGCCCTGTTTTCGTTGAAGAACAAGCCGCTAAAGACATAAGAGCTACAGCCCCAATAAGAATTTGTTTTTTCATTGTTTTTTCTCCTTAAAACAAAAAACATCAAACAATATTCTCATCCCTTGCATAGGAGATAGATACTCTTTTTCGAAAAAACAAGTAAAAAAATAAGATAAAAAGCTTGACAAGTGTTTTTAAAGCAATATAATGAGGCTCTACCGATCGCGGGGTGGAGCAGTCTGGTAGCTCGTCAGGCTCATAACCTGAAGGTCGTGAGGTTCAAATCCCACCCCCGCAACCAAGAAAAACAAAAACGTCCGTCAGGGCGTTTTTTTTGTAATGGGAGCGCGGTGGGTTTGAAGCGCACGAAAAAGTGAG
>CALGXF010000029.1 GCA_937935995.1 uncultured Alphaproteobacteria bacterium | reverse complement strand
CCCCAGAGTCAAGAGGAAAAAGATAAAAAAAAGACCCCGTCAGGGGTCTCTTTTAACGAATCACTTTTGTCTTATACAGACTTGGCAACTGCCGCTTTTTCAATTCTTTGTTTGATTTCTTTGGCTTCAGCCGTCAAACGACTATTCGGAGTCGACATCAAATAAGCATCCAATCCGCCGTTGTGTTCAATGGTCCGCAAGCCATGCGTAGACACGCGCAAACGAATGACATTGCCCAAAGTTTCGCTCAACAAAGAAACGCTTTGTAAATTCGGCATGAAACGGCGTCTTTTTCTGTTTTTAGCATGACTGACCGTATTTCCAGTTTGTACACCTTTTCCCGTGACCGGGCAACGTTTTGCCATAATACAATCCTTTCTTTAAAAATAAACTCGAGCCACCCTTTTACAGACTTTTCACAAAAAAGTCAAGTAAAATAATCATATCTTATAAAAATTTTATCAATGCAAAGCTGCCTGCCAAAAGAACAAAGAACAAAACGGACAGCCAACCCAAATTCTTTTCAATGTACGTTTTCATCGGTGCGCCCCACTTCCACAGCAGCCACGCAACCAAGAAAAACCGAGCGCCGCGCGACAGGACGGAAGCCACCCCGAAAACGCCCAAATCCAAGTGCGTAACACCACTGGCAATTGTCACGACCTTATAGGGAAATGGCGTTAACCCGGCGCCGAAAACAATCCAAGCCCCGTATTGATGATAAGCGGCGGCAAATTCTTCGAATTGCGCCCGGGCATGATAAAAATTCAAAATCGGTACGGCCACCGAATCGTACAGCATATATCCGATAAAATAGCCGAAATACCCCCCGATGACACTGGCAACCGTGCAATACATCGCCAACATGAAGGCTTTCTCTCGATTCGCCAACACCAACGGAATCAAGACGACATCCGGCGGAATCGGGAAAAAAGAGCTTTCCATAAACGAAACGGCCACCAACAGCCACACGGCGTTCGGTTTAGCCGAAATGCCCATCGCCCAGTCATACATCCGTTTAATGGTCCGATCGTAGAGTTTTTTTATCATCAATTCCTCTTTGCAAATAAATGGTTCTATGTTATCTTATCGAAAACGAAAAGAACTGCAACCCTTTTTACAAAATAAGGAGATCTAAAATGAAAAAAGCTTTATGCAGCGCCTTCATCTGCTTCACATTAGCCGCTTGCGGAGTCGGTGAAACCAACTCGACGTACAGTCGGTATGACATCGGCCAACAGGCACAAGTTCAATACGGAACGATTATTTCAATGCGGCCGGTTAATATCAAAGGCACTTCGACCGTCGGGACTATCGGCGGGGCTGTTGCCGGTGGGGCAGCCGGTTCCATGATTGGCGGGAACACAGCCGTGAATATCATCGGGGCAACAGGCGGCGCCATCGTGGGCGGCATGATTGGGAATGCAACCGAACAAGCTATCACCAAAGATACGGCCTATGAATTTATCATCCGGAAACAAAACGGTCAAACCGTTGCCGTTGTTCAATCCAATGAAAATCATTTCCGTGTCGGAGACAATGTGATTTTAACCGTCACAGACGGAACAACGCGTATTCAGTTGTATCAATAAAAAAGAAAGCCGGTTGAAAAGACCGGCTTTTTAAATCTCTTTTAATCGACAGATTTATTTAAACTTATTGCTTCGCGGGAAACCGACCGGCGGCAATTTACCGACCAAAGCCCGTTTCCCTATCCAAGCCGTTAAATCACGTTCAATGCGCGTCCCGTTTCCGAAGGCAAACGGCATACCGTCCTCGCTTGTGAAAAATTCAATATCGGAGGTTCCACCGCCTTGATATTTTTGCAACATAACGCCTTGCCCGCGTGTCATAAACGGAATTTCTTCAGTCTTAAACACCAACAACTTCCGATTCTGTCCGATAATAGCCACCATATCTCCGGTTACCGGTAAACAGAACTTGGCCGTATCATCCTTGCCCAAATTCAAAATAATTTTACCCGAGCGCGTTTGAGCAACAACATCTTCCGGTTTTACTTGGAAGCCTTTGCCCTTTGCCGAAGCCACCAACAACGGAACTTGTGCATCAAACACACGCATTGTTAAAATCGTTTCATTTTCCGGCAAATCAATCATCAATCGAACCGGTTCGCCGAATCCTCGTCCGCCCGGAATCTTGTCTCCCATAATCGTGTAGAACCGGCCGTTCGTGGCAAATAACAAAATCTTATCCGTTGTTTGTGCATGAATCCAAACAGACAAACCGTCGCCTTCTTTAAATTTAGCATCCGTAACGGCCACATGCCCTTTCAAAGCACGAATCCATCCTTTTTCGGACAAAACAACCGTAATGGGTTCTTTTTCAATCAACGATTCCAACGGGACTTCTACCGCCGCCGGCGCCGATGCAATAATCGTTTTGCGTTTGCCGAGTTCCGTCCGAGCCCCGAATTTCTTTTTCATGTCACTGACTTCATCCGCAATCGCCTGCCACCGCAACGCTTCATCCGCCAACAGTTTTTCCAATTGTTCCCGTTCTCCGTCCAACGTATTAAACTCTGTTTTAATCTGCATTTCTTCCAATTTACGCAAAGAACGCAGTTTCATGTTTAATATCGCTTCGGCCTGAACATCAGACAACTTAAACTCGGCCATTAAAATCGGTTTCGGTTCATCATCGCCGCGGATGATTTCAATCACGCGATCCAAATTCAAATACGCAATTAAAAAGCCTTGCAACAATTCCATCCGGTGTTTGATTTTATCCAACCGGAACGCCGAAGACCGTTTCAATACCGTGTGCCGGTGATTTAAAAACGCCTGCATCACTTGCTTCAAACTCATGACTTTCGGCGTGCTGTCAGCATCCAACACATTCATGTTCAAATGGAACGTGCTTTGTAAATCCGTTTTTTGGAACATGTGTTCCATCAACAATTCCGGCGCCACCGTTCTGTTTTTAGGTTCCAAGACAACCCGAACATTTTCATCGGATTCATCCCGAATATCCGCCAATAACGGCAACTTTTTATCCAACAATAACTTGGCAATTTTTGCAATCAAATCCGCTTTCGGAACACCATAGGGAATTTCCGTAATGACAATTTGATATTGCCCGTGTCCCAACTCTTCCTTTTCCCATTTTGCCCGAACCCGTAGCGCCCCTCGTCCGGTTTCATAAGCCTTTTGAATAGTTGCTTTGTCTTCAATCAACAACCCGCCTGTCGGAAAATCCGGGCCTTGCACAAAATCAACCAACTTGGCACTGTCCGTGTCCGGATGCTTAATTAAATAAGAAAGCGCATCACAAACTTCCCCGACATTATGCGGCGGAATATTTGTCGCCATCCCGACGGCAATCCCGGAAGACCCGTTGGCCAGCAGGTTCGGAAAAGCCGCCGGCATCACCAGAGGTTCTTCTTCCGACCCGTCATACGTCGGTCCGAAATCAACCGCATTGTCATCCAACCCTTCCATCAACGCCAGCGCCACATCCGTCATACGCGCTTCCGTATACCGCATCGCCGCCGCCCGGTCGCCGTCAATATTACCGAAGTTGCCTTGACCTTCAACCAGCGGATAGCGCACGGCAAAATCCTGCGCCAGCCGAACCATTGCATCATACACGGCCACATCCCCGTGCGGGTGATATTTACCGATAACATCCCCGACCACACGCGCACACTTTTTAAAGCCGGATTTAGGATCCAACTTTAAATGCCGCATAGCGAACAATAACCGGCGATGAACCGGTTTCAGCCCATCCCGGACATCCGGCAAAGACCGCGAAACAATGGTTGACATCGCATAGGCCAAGTACCGTTCGCTTAAAGCGTCGGCCAATTTTGAATCATGAATTTGTTCTTTAATTTCTTCTGTCATTTCCTGCTCTTTTAAGCCTCACTATAGAAGAAAGCGCATAAAAACGCAAGCAAAATTAATCCCCTTTTGCAAAGAAAAGGCTTGCTTATTTAAAGGGATGACGTATCATGAAAGAGTCTTCGGCCCAATCAGAAGAGATTAAAGTTTAAAACTTTTTAAATGAATCGCCTTTTCGATTACCGAATTAACCGCCTTGACACGGCAACTTTAGACTTTAAGGAGAGATTACCATGTCTACAGGAAAAGTAAAATGGTTCAATTTTAAAAAGGGATACGGGTTCATTACCCCGGAGGGGGCCGATAAAGATGTGTTCGTTCACATTTCCGCCGTTCAGCAATCCGGTTTACGCGGTTTGCGCGAAGATCAATCGGTTGAATTTGATGTCAACACGGATGATCAAGGCAGAACTTCTGCTTCCAATATTAAAATCAAAGAATAAAATCTGATTTCGGATGAAAGAAGGCCTCTGTTTTAAAAACGGAGGCTTTTTTATCGGTTCCCGTGAGACATCGCCCGTTGACGCGCCATTTCCAATAAAATCTGTTCGCGTTCTTTTTCCTGCGCATCATATAAATCCGTCATTTCCCGGCGCACGTTTTTCAACAGGCTGTCATTGCGCGGCATGCGTTGCAACTTTTCCAAAAAAGCATCCAAAGATTTCGGGTTGTTCAAAATAGACTTCAACATGCTTTTCTCCGTCGCATCCATCACCAAATACAGATTCACAATCAATTGATTTGTCTGTTTATCCAACATTCCCGGAAACTGTTCATTTTTGGCATCCAAAATATCTTTGATTTCCTTTCGGTCAGCCGACTGCTCCCAATCTGCCGCAGGTTTATCTTTTAACATAGACATAACTTGTTTTTCCAAATCAGCCAATTGCGGAGTCGATAATTTTTGCACCGATTTCGGAAGCGTAATTCCTTTGCCGAATTGTTTCAAATAATCCACAAAAGTTGCCTGTGCTTCTTTTGAAAACCGATGAAAAGCCCATTTTGTGCTGGACTTGCCGGATTTGCCGGAAGTCGCGGAAATCAAACCCAACCCTTCGGTTTCGACACCGTGTTGAGCTTCCCCCAAACACGCTGCGCATCGCAAAATACCCGTATCATAGGCCAAATACGTTTCAAACAAGTCACAATGATAAGGAATCACACCGCGCACCTGTGGTTCGATTTTAAGGAAAGGACATCCTTCCGGGCAATGCCGTTTATCCAATTTTTGGCTCATGCTTTTTTATTATAAGAAACCCGGTGCATTTTTCAAGCTCTACTTTACGTTTTGATGTTCGTTTTGAAGAACTTTCGGCAAAACAGGTGCATTCAAATCAGCCTGAACTTCGGGATAAAACCGCTCCATTTCTTTGCGCACGTTCTTCAACAAGTCACCGTTTTTGGGCATAAAGCGAATCTTGGCCACAAACAAAACACATAAGGTCGGATTTTTCAAAATGCTTTTTAACAAAGCCTTTTCACTGTCATCCAAAACTTGGTACAGGTTTAAAATTAACTGACAGCTTTTTTTATCTATTATTTCGGGATCCGTGTCTGCGTTCTTTTTCAAAATCTCTTCGATTTCCTGCAATTCGCCGGAACGAGACTCGTGAACAATCTGGCTTTTATTGAGCTCACGCAACAGATATTTCTGAATTTTATCCAGATTTTCCGGCGTCACCGATTGAATCGAGCTCGGCACACCGACTTGCGCGCCGAATTTTTTCATAAAAGTCACAAACTGTTTCTGCGCAGCCGGGAACAACTTGGCAAACCCCAACTTTGTCACGTTGCGATTCACAGCATCCCCTTGATAGGCATTAATGAAATTTAATCCCTGTTCTTTGATACTGTGCTCATGCCCGACGCATTCCGAACACCGAATGATATCGCCGTCAAAGGCCAAAAAAGTATCAAACAGTTCGCAATGATAGGGAATTTTTCCTGTTTCTTCAAAATAATTAATCTCCAAAAACGGACACCCTTGCGGGCAATGCACCGTGTCCGGAGTTTCTTTCTTTTGAGACATCCGATCCTTCTCATTCTTTCATCTGGTGACGCATTATAAAAAAAAATTATCCGATTGACAAGACTATAAAAGTTATAGCAAACTAGTCTTCATTCAGTTGAAAGGAAAAAAGATGGTTCAAGTTATTCCGGCTTCTTTTGAAATTCTGACGCCGATTGCGGGCGACACAGTTTTAAAACACATTGAACGATGCGGGCGCACCTGCTATCAATCATTTGATAAAATGGGAGACGATACGCACACGCGTTTTGCCAGTCATATTGTCGAACGGCATCATGAATCGGTTTTGGAGCACTTCAGCATTTCGGTCAAGTTTATTATAGATCGTGCTATCGCCAATGAGCTGACGCGCCATCGGATGGCTTCGTTCAGTCAGGAAAGCACGCGTTATTGTTGTTATTCCAAAGATAAATTCAAAGGTGAAATTACGGTTATTCGTCCGATTGAAATGCATCCGCAATCCAAGGCTTATCAATATTGGTTTGATTTGATGCTGGAAATTGAAAAAACGTATTTAAAGTTAATCGAGTTGGGCGAAAAACCCGAAACAGCCCGCGCCGTATTGCCGTGTTGTTTAAAAACGGAAATTGTTGCTACCGCCAATTTGCGCGAATGGCGTCATATTTTCAAGATGCGTTGTTCCGAAGCGGCTCATCCGGATATACGCTTTATTATGCGCCAACTGCGAGACGAAATGAAACGTCAAATTCCGGTTGTATTTGATGATTTGGAGGACAAAGCATGATGTTTTTATCCGGCTCTGATTGGATTCGTGCCATTATTTTGCTTTTCTTTTTTGAAGGAGCTCTTTATTTACTGTTTCCGGCCGCCATTCAAGGATACGCTGTTCGCATTTTGGCAGATGCCCCGGTGAATAAACTGCGATTGTTTGGAATTTTGCTGTTAATCATAGGATTTATTTTATGGATCGTTGCCTCAAATTCTTTGGCTGGTTCTGGATTAGCCTCTTAATACCGGCATCGGTTTGCGCTTTTGTTCCGTCCGAAACGTTTGCACCGATTGTCAGTGCCGTTATGCCGTCCGTCGTAACGATTTTAACCGGCAGCGAAACCATCCAAATCCCCGACGAGACGACTCGTGTTGAACAGACTTTGGAAAACCGCCGAATCGGATCCGGATTTATTTTGGACACCGACGGGCATATTTTAACCAACAATCACGTTATCGGTCAAAGCGATTACATTTATGTAGAGTTCGCTGATGAAACGATTTTAAAAGCGTTTGTCATCGGCAGAGACCCTCAAACCGATATCGCTTTGTTAAAAGTCAAAACCGATCAACAATTAACGCCCGTTTTATGGGCTGATTCCAATTCCGTTCAAGTCGGCGATTGGGTGCTGGCTGCGGGTAATCCGTTCGGGCTGGGTCCGACTGTTTCGGCCGGCATTATTTCCGCCCGTTCCCGCGATTTATCTTTTGGCGCTTATGATGATTTTTTACAAACGGATGCCGCTGTTCATCAAGGTAATTCCGGAGGCCCTCTTTTCAATCTGGAAGGACGTGTCATCGGTATGAACACTGCTTTGTTTGCGCCCAAAGGAGAAAACATGGGACTTAATTTTGCCATTCCGTCCAATACGATTTTGTGGATTAAAGATGCTTTGTTAAAAGAAGGTGTTGTTCGCCGCGGCAAACTGGGGTTAACAATTCAAAATGTGCCCGAAGATGTTCGCCAAACATTGAATTTATCCCCAACTGCGGGGGCTTATGTGGCACAAGTTGACATCGACGGGCCGGCGCATCAAGCCGGATTACAAAAAGGGGACGTTATCGTTTCGGTCAACCAAATTCCCATTACACAAACTAAAATGGTTTCCCGATTAACGGCACAACTGCCCATCGGGCAAACTATTCCGATAGATATTTATCGCGGGCAAACCCGGCATACATTAACATTGATTGTGGCGGAAAAAGAGATTCTGCCGTTATCCGAACCAAAAGAGGAAGCTCATGCGCATTGATTTTTATCATTTGGAAACGACGCCGCTGGACAAAGCATTACCGGCTATTTTGGAAAAAATTTATGCGACCGGCAAACATGCTTTATTGCGCACGGATTTACCGGAGCGCGTTTCTTACATCAATTCATTGCTTTGGACGTACGACCCGGGTTCTTTTATTCCGCACGGGGATGAAAAAGACGGTTTTGCCGATAAACAACCGATTTTTATTACAACCAAACGGGATGTCAATCCCAATGGCGCTGACTATTTGGTATTGATTGACGGCGAACCGGTGTTAGAAGAAGATTCATTCGAACGCGTGTTTTATTTTTTCAACGGCTTGGATGAGGACGCTTTAACAAAAGCCCGAGACCAATGGAAGACATTGAAATCTCGGGGTTTTGAGCTTCATTATTGGCAACAGACACCGGCCGGCCGGTGGGAACAAAAAAATTAACACCGCACGTGGGCTGTTTGTAATGAATCCCGTTGCAACCGGAACGGATCACTGTGCGCCCCGATGTTGACTGTCCGCAATTTGGACGCTAATTTCATGTGACCGTTTGATTTGGCATAATCAGCCGCTGTTTTCCCGCGCAACATATAGCCGGAATGCGCTTTGTATCCCAGCAAAATCCGAACAATGTCTTCATGCCCCTGATGCGCGGCCACCATCAACGGAGACAACCCCAGTGTGTTGGTTTTATTAACGACGGACGGTTCTCTTTTTAAAATTTCCAGAACAACCGGCGTGTTGCCTTTCAAACAGGCAAACAACAAAGGATGATCTCCTTCCAAATTCTGTTGTTTCAAGTCCGCAACCGGCATTAACACGTGAATCATTTCCGAATTATTCGCACAAATGGCAGCTTCCAACGGAGAAAAGTACCCTTTTGCCCGATTGTTGGGATTCGCGCCCATTTGCATCAAAAAGAAAGCCATCTGATTATAATGACGGAAAATCGCTTCGACAAGCGGCGTTTCATTGCGCATCGCCGGATCAGAATGTTCCAAAATGCCGTCTTTTTCAAAAGTTCTGATATAAAAATGCGCATCTTTCATATTATTCGTACAAACCGCTTCCATCAACGGGCTTTTGAAAGCCGGCATTCGAATTCCGTACGCTTCATCCAACTTTTCGTAATTAATGCAATACAATTCCGGGAAAAAATGCTGATTAATTGTTTTTTTGGCTTCTTCTGACATAAAAAACCTCCTCTTTTAACGTGAGCTTTTTATTTTACCTCATTTTTCGTTTTTGTCAACATTTTTTATCTTGAAGCACGCCTGATGAAAAGACAGCAACAGTCCTAAACGGTCGGAACGGCTTTTTTCTTTTGGCGTTCTTTTCTTTTTCCGTGACTGGTCAATAAATCCGGCACATTGGAAAGAACAGCATCAAACACGTTTTTCAAATAACCGGCGTATAAATGGTCGGCTTGAGGGATTTCAACATAATTCACTTTGACCCGGCGACATGCATCGAGTCGTTCTGCCAACGCGCGCACATCCGGCGCATTAACAACCGTATCGGCTTCGCCTTGGATAATCAATCCGGACGCCGGACAAGGCGACAAAAATGAAAAATCGCACACATTGGCCGGCGGAGAAACAGCCACAAATCCATTAACATCGGGGCGGCGCATTAAAATCTGGCATCCGACCCATGCGCCGAAAGAATACCCAGCAATCCAACAATTAAATGATTCGGGATTCAGCTTTTTGAGCCAATCCAAAGCCGCCAACGTATCAGCCATTTCATTATTAGGGTCTCCATCAAAAACGCCTTGAGACTTTCCGACGCCTCGAAAATTAAACCGCATCACGGAAAATCCTAATTTTGCAAAAGCCTGATACAACGTGTAAACCACTTTATTGTTCATTGTTCCGCCTAATTGCGGATTCGGGTGCAAAATCAAAGCAATCGGTGCGCCCGGAACCGGAGCGGCAAAATATCTGGCTTCAATACGGCCGGCAGGGCCTGTAAAAAACAATTCTGACATTTTTTATCCTTTATACATATATCTTTATTTTTTATCATAACACAAAGCAGCAGACTAAAATCAAGTAAAAAAAATTTCTTTAATAAATTTGACATGTTCAAAGAACAAAAGTCCGTTCAATGCTTTGATAAAAAAAGTGTTGACAACGGAGCGTAAAAACGATATAAACAGTACGTCTTATGGCGAAGTAGCTCAGGTGGCTAGAGCAGCGGAATCATAATCCGCGTGTCGGGGGTTCGAATCCCTCCTTCGCTACCAACATTAAAAAAGCCGTCCTTTAGGGCGGTTTTTTTGATGTTTATATCTTGGGATTTGAAGCCCCGACAAAGGGGGTTCGGGCGGCCGGCGCAGGCAGACGACAGGATGCCGATATGCGCCAACGCAATGTCCGAAGGACAGCCCCGAACAAAGTGAGTGGGTGAACGAAGTGAATAATCCCTCCTTCGTTCCCGCCATTAAAAAAGCCGTCCTTTGGGGCGGTTTTTTTGATGTTTATATCTTGGGATTTGAAGCCCCGACAAAGGGGGTTCGGGCGGCCGGCGCAGGCAGACGGCAGGATGCCGATACGCGCCAACGCAATGTCCGAAGGACAGCCCCGAGCAAAGCGAGTGGGTGAACGAAGTGAATAATCCCTCCTTCGCTACCAACATTAAAAAAGCCGTCCTTTAGGGCGGTTTTTTTGATGTTTATATCTTGGGATTTGAAGCCCCGACAAAGGGGGTTCGGGCGGACGGCACAGGCAGACGACAGGATGCCGATATGCGCCAACGCAATGTCCAAAGGACAGCCCCGAACAAAGTGAGCGGGTGAACGAAGTGAATAATCCCTCCTTCGTTCCCATCCTCCTAAAGTCATCCCGAATAAAGTCCTATTCTTTTTCATGCCTGACAGATTGTTTTACAAAAAGCGCATTTTAATGTGTATTTTTGTAAAAATTTAATTGATTCTTAATACTTTATTATGTATATAATAACGTATGTTTTTAATATGAGGAGAGGGATGATATGTTCAAAAAAGGGCTGTTTTTTCTGATAATCGGGCTTATTTTCACAACTCAAACATGGGCGCAATCATCGGCTATTTTGCCGTCAAGACAAGCTATCCCGGCCTCTTTCCCTCGTACCAATACCCCCCCCCCCATACAACCTCAACGCGCTCTCTTATCTATAAATATGCCCATACGGGCGATGTTCAATCCCTCAAAAATTTAAATCATTCCAGCCAGTCTTTGGATGCACTTGATGCCAAAGGCAATTCTCCTTTATGTGAAGCCGTATGGCGGCAAGATAAAACCGCCGTTACGGCTTTGGTTCAAGCGGGTGCGAATTCAAATCACGCCTGTATGCAAAAAATTCCGGAAAGTTATAAAACCGCAGCCGGATTAAAGGCTGCAACAACGGTTTCAGCCACAGGATTAAGCACGGGTGCCGTTGTCGGTATCGGTGTCGGCGCAGCGGCCCTCATCGGTGGTGGGGTTGCTTTGGCTGCCGGCGGCGGTGGTGGTGGTGGAAGTCATAAAGATGCGTGCGAAGGAATTGTGTGTGACGGCGAAAATCAACATTGTTCGGCCGGTGCTTGCGTCTGTAATGCCGGTTTTACAATGTTTGACGGCGTCTGTTATGAAACACTCGCCTGTGTTAACGGCGCTCAAAATGCCAATGTCTGCGTGTGTCAACCCGGATATGCCGGTGCGCTATGTAATACATGTGACACAGGCTATATCAATCAAAACGGCGTGTGTTATGTCGAATTAACGTGTGATGCCAATCAACATCAAGAAACCAATGCCTGTGTCTGTGATACCGGATACGGCTTTTACGGCACGGCAGAATGTCATCCGACATTAGCTTGTAAAGACGGAACACAGCAAGGGGATATTTGTATCTGCAACGGTCATGCTTCAGGGGCGTTGTGTGATACATGCGAAGCCGGTTACGGCTTCCACGGAACAAACGCATGCCATGCCGATTTAGCGTGCATCAACGGGACTCAAACGGCTGACGCTTGCGTTTGTTCAACACTAGGATGGACAGGTCTCTTATGTGACACGCCGGCTTCTTGTGACGGATATGATTATGAAACATGTCCCACCGGTTATGCACCCAGCGCGACATGTTTATCCGGCGAGACGACCAAATTGCAATGCAACACTTGTGCCGAAGGATATGGAAAATACGGAACCAACACATGTCATTTAACTCTTTCTTGCGATGACAATCAACATCAACAAGGGGATACATGTGTCTGTAATCCGGGCTATGAATTGCAAGGCGGCGTGTGTACGTTTACGTCTTGTCCGGCTAATCAATACAAAAACGGTTCTGAATGTTTATCGTGCCCGGCCAATTCAACTTCTCCGGCCGGTTCAACCAACATCAATCAGTGTATTTGCAACAGCGGGTATACAAAATCTGCCGCAAATGTTTGCGTTTCAAATCAAGCAAATATCGCCGGTTCTGACTATGTGTATAAGTTGGGAACAGATACCGGGTATAAGGTTTATAATAATAATGAAGATATTGATTTATCTGTGACAGGGGTTGGAAAGACTGATGGCGAGGGTTTATTAACAGCCTGGGAGGGCGGAACAATCATTAACAATGCCAACATAACAGCTTCGACAAGTTCACTAAATATTTTATCTGCAATTTGGTTAGCAGAGGTAGGCGGAGATTTTATTAACAACGGAACAATTGTGTTCAACAATTCCGCATTTGCTGCTGAGATGTCAGTAATTGAAGCCTACCACGGAGGTCACACAATTATTAACAACGGAATAGTAAGATCTGATGTACATGACGGAATACTGGTAGGTTTCACATATGACGATCTGCCCGTTGGAGATAATTTTGTAGAAAATAATGGTTATATTGCAACTCGTCTTCAAGGGATAGATGCTCGACTTTCAGATGGAAATATTTCTATTATAAACAATGGCTCTATATTTGCAACTGAAGACTTTTCGCAGTATTCACCTTCTGATTTTGACTTGTCGCTCACAGATTGGGCTGGTATATCTGTCACAGATGCATTAAAATATGATTCGGGATATGAAAAAGAAGAAAAAACAGAAGGAGCGGCTGTTCATATTCAAAATTCAGGAACAATTAATACAGCCTATCGTGCTGGCATTCGTCTTTCAGACGCCATTGCTTCTGATGTTGAGATTATTAATGATGACTTAGGTTTTATTCTTGCTGCAAACGGTATATATGTTCGGTCAAACTCTCTTCCCACTCCCACGCAAGAACATTCTCTTCATATTGTAAACAGTGGTGATATATATGCTGAAGTCGGAATTCTTGTATTCGATTCTTATTATACTCCCAAAATTGAAAATAAGGGCTATATTCTGGCTAATGGGGGAATAGTGTTAGCCTCAAATTATACTGGAACAATCTCTAATACAGGTATTATAGAGGGAACCTTTGAATTTTACGGTGATCAATTCGAAGAACAAGGTGGAATATACAATCTTTCAAATTCAAATGTTATAAATTCCGGAGAGATAAATCTTACGCGCGGAACTGGCGTCGATAATATCGGTGGTGATGTTATTAATGATGGAACGATAACAATAGAAGAAGGTACGGGTATTTTTTCAAGAGGAAATGTCATAAATAGTGGTTTTATTACATTTAATGATGAGAATGTATTTAGTCGTAGTTCTGCTAAAGAAAACTATGGAATAGAGATTAAAGATTCTGGAAATATTCTTAATAATACTGGAAAAATTACATTTAATTTATCAGGCACACGTGAAGTAGAAAATAACTTCCAAGGTGTTACAGCAATAGGTATTGTTACAGATGCAGCCACTGTTTATAATTCAGGATCTATTGTAATAAACGATACAATAACTACTAAAACTACTGGTGATACCCCAAGTCTGATTGGAATTAAGGCAACAAATGGAGCTACCGTATACAATACGTCAACAGGTGTTATTGAAATAAATTCTGTTAACGCTGAATTCGTTAATATCTTTGGAATTTATGCAGATAATAGTAGAGTAGAAAATTACGGACAGATAATTGTCAATAATGAATCCGATCAATTCTTAAGCGAGTATGGAATTTATGCAACAGGAGAAAATAGCGTAGTATATAATGCTGGTACGATTAAATTAAAAGGAGAAATAAAAACAGGAGAAGAGGCAACGTACTGTGCTAATCATGCATGTTATCATTATAATGGTGCATATTATAAAACAAAAGTTTCAACAGGATCAGGCGAGGATGATTGGATAGGCGAAGATTATTATGGACTTTCAGCAAATCAAATTGTCCTAAAAGATGGCGCTACACTTGCCACCTCCGGAACTCTTTCATCAACCGGCGTACTCAGTATGGCCAGTTTCTCACCGGATGGAACAGGAACAGTAACGGCTCTACCTGGAGCAAAGTTATCTTCACCTGTGGCTATTAAGGATGATTTACACATTTCGAACGATTTTGTCACCAATGGTTTTAATACGACTTATACGGCAAACGGGTTGATTGATACACCTGATACAACAGGTTTAAACCTGATATCCAACTCGGCTTTGTTTAATGCTTCGTTGGCCGAAAACGGTTCGGACGTGGTTATGCAAATGAAATCCTTTGATGAACTCACGGACAACAAATCATTGGCGGCTTTCTTGGCAAATAACTATGCCGGACAAAAGAACGAAGCCTTCTTTAACGAACTTAAATCTATCGGCTCGGCGGAAGCTTTTACTTCTGCTTTGACTCATTTGACGGCCGGCGAGACATTAACGCGCTTCACGCATGAAGACTTGACCGCTTTGCGCGATGTCAATGCCAACATGAATGCTTTGATGTTCTCGAACATGGATCAGCCTTTGTTCCAAAACGCCGGGACTTTTAACGCTTTCAGTTTCCAAAATGATCGTCAATCCAGCGCACAATTTGCTTTGGCTCATAAACGCATTTCTCCTTATACCAAAATCGGTTATGCCATGAGTACCACGCATTTGAACTCTGATAATCGGCGCAGTACGACCAGACAAAACGACATTTTCCAAGCTTTTACACCCATCGGATACGACCGTTTCGGATGGCAACTCATTTCGACGCCGCAAATCGGATTCGCCAGAGCGCATTATTCCCGAAAAGGATATAACGGGACTTCCTATGACGGTATCATTGAAAAACGCATTGCCGGCTTGATGAACGAAGCACGCTATCCGATTCAAATCGGTTCCGTCACATTGGCGCCAACAGTAGAGTTCAATGCGCTCTTTTATAACCAAAAAGGCAATGAAACCAAAAAAGCCTACAGTTTAACCATGCCGTCCGACAACACGCTTTCCGTCGAAGCCGGTGCCGGTTTCCATCTTGAAACCAAAATCAAAGGCTTCTCTTTGACCGCCGGTGCGATGCTTTACCACGAGTTGGCTGACCCCTATAACATGAAAGTCGGTATGAATGGCATGGACGGTTCGTTCGATTTGTTCGACGAACAAAAGAAATATCGCGGAGTCGCTGATTTGGGCTTCGGATATGATGTCGGGCCTTTCAATGTGTACGGAAACTTACGCCACTTCGTGGAAACTCAAAACCGTACGCAAATGAAGGCCGGCTTAAATATTCATTTTTAAAACAGAAAGGAAAAGAATATGAAAAAATCTTTATTATTAGGCGGATTATTGCTTGCCGGTGCCGGATTGGGCGGATGCGCCATGGTTCCGTCCTCGCTCGGATTTGCGATGCTCAACGCTTCCAGCGAACCGGTTGCCGTGACTGATGTGGTTCCCCGCAAAATGGGACAAGCTTGCGGATTTAACTTGTTAGGCATTGTTGCGCTCGGCGATATTTCAACCGAAGCGGCTAAAAGAGATGCCGGCATTTATCGCGTCGCGACCGTCGATAAAGAAGTCTTTTCTATTTTAGGTTTGGTCTCTCGCGTCTGTATCAACGTTACCGGCGAATAAATTTAAAAGCCTCTCTTAAACGAGAGGCTTTTTTAAAAATCATTTTTGTTCTTTAACGAATCGTATCGTTTATGGATACATTCAATCGCTGTTTTATGAACGCCTTTTGTGATTTCATAAATCTGAAATCGGCCGTCTCGATGGCATGTGACAAACCCGTCATCCCGCAAACGTTTCAAACTTTGAGACACTTTCAACGGCACACTGTCTATGCCTTTGACCAAATCGCTGACCGAACACGGCCCGTTTAATGTCAAATATTCTAAAATCCGCATCTTTTCAAAATTGGCAAACAACTTGATTTGGTTCGCAACCATTTTCGTATAATCTGCCGGTAAAATCGCTTTATATCCGTCTTGCAAAAAATAAAAACTGTCGGTCATATACCCGTACAATTTTCGAATACACACAAAAATGCTGGCCGGATATTCTTCTTGCAAATCATAGTAAATAAAAATGCCCCGTCGCTGTGTTTTTACCAAATTGGCATCTCGCAATTTACGCAAGCTTTGAGAAACAATCACCTGCTCTTCCCGAACAGCTTTCGTAATCGCCGAAACAGACGAAGGGCCATTCACATCAACATATTCTAAAATCCGCAACCGCAACGGATGCGCAATGGATGTAATGCCTTTAACGGCTTTTTTCATAATGGGAACGGGCAGCTGTTGTGTCATTTTTTTCCTTCTTTATTTACTATAAACAAACTGCCCGGCTCTTTCAAATAAAAAATGCCCCGCCGAAACGGGGCAAAGCGATTCCTAGTTTAAAAACGGCTCAATATAGGAATCAAAACGCTGTTCATAGGCCGGAATCCATCCCATCAAGTATTGGTCTCCCATGCAAAAAAGAGGCGTACCAATCATTTGTCCCAAGCGGAATTTATCCGCACATTTTAAAAACAAGTCCCGCCCTTCGGGTGTGGCAACATCTAGCCGAATCATTTCTAAATCAGGGTATTTTTGCCGAATATAAGCATCAGCTTCATGACAATGCGGACATGTCTGGGCGTAAAAGAAATACGCTTTATTCGAAGCCAATTCCCGCGACGGAGCGGCCGTTTCATCACACCCCGTTAACCCCATTAAAATCGCCAAACAAATTAAACCTATTTTTTTCATGTGTCACCTATTCAATGCAACAATCAACCGATTTACGAACAAATGCTTTCATACGACCGAAAAACCCGGCTTTCGGCTCTGTTTCCGAAATCGTTTCCGGGATTGTTTTATCCGCTGCCGGCAGCAAAGCGACCTCCTTTTTCACGTCCGCTTCAATTCCCTTAACATCTGCCGCATTTAGCATGTTTAAATTCAATCCCCAGAACAAACAGTACAAATCATACGCTTGATTAAATAACTGATACGCTTCTTTGGTGTTCCCCATACTTTGCTGTTTCGTACCGACTTCCATCAAACGCATCGATGACGCTAACAAGTGTTTCGATATACACCAAACTTCCCCTTCATACGCCGGAATGACTTTTTGCAACAAATTCTTGCGCAATTCCCGTATGTCTTGAACCATGTCATAAAAGGATGTTTTCCCGGTCTTTGCCCCTGAAAAAACCAAATGTTCCTCTATCGATATCAAATTCATTATCGCTATCGTTAAATCCTGATCCGAAGAAAGGTCTTTCGGATTCAACTTTTTGGCCGAATCAATTTTTTCTACAAACTCTTTTACATTTTCTATTTTTTTCATAGCTGCCTCCTATATATTCAATCTATAATATATATTATAAATGCTATATATAGTTTTTGTCAATAATAAAAATAAAAAATTTTTTAATCATTTAAAAAGCCCCTTTTGAAGAGGGGCTTTTCATCCGTTTATTCCAACCAGTACGTTATTGTTGAAACCACTCTGACTTTTTTATTGATTTGAGCGCTTTCCATTGCACCGGGTGTCTGTTCACGCGGCAGAATACTGAACACGCCTTGAGACGCTTGTTTGATTTTGCCGACCCGAGACCCCGAACTTTTGGCAAATTCAGCCGCCGCTTCTTTCGCATTTTTTGTCGCTTCTTCCAACATTTGCGGTTTAACGGCATTCAATCCCGTAAACAGGTAAGAAACCGGCGAACCATAGCTTTGGCTGTCAAAAATGACGCCCTTTTCAATCAAACCGCCAATATTGCGTAATGCCTCTTCGACTTGGTCAACATGCGTGCTGTGAACCGTTACGACTTGGCTTAAAATATAACGCGAAGAGATATTTTGATCCCGGTACGGATTCGTCATTAAATCGTTCGTTTCAACACGCCCGACCGTAATTTCATCCGTCGTAAAGCCGCGTTCTTTTAAATACGCCTGAATAACCGTCAATTGGTGCGCCATCTGTTGACCCGCCGTTGTTAAACTGTTATTGGTGGTATTAAACTTAATATCCCAAATCGCCAAATCAGCCTTTACATCCAGTTCGGCCAACCCCTTCACCGACACCGTGTTGGCATTCATCCGCGCTTGATAATAAAAATATCCCGGAAAAAAGCCGCCGAGCGTAATGCCGACTGCTAAAATAACACGTCCCCAAAAAGAACCGAATTGCATTTTTTCAACCATGATCGTCTCCTTTCTGATAAAAGGATAAGCATGCTTTTTCTCAAATGCAAGTATATTTTTTTAAAAAAAGAATTGACATTTCATACGAATCGATGTAAAAACAAAAACGATAAGCATTATCGATTTTGGAGAAAAGATGAACTATTCAAAACAGCGCGATTTTATTTTGAATGCCTTACGGATGAATCCGATTCACCCGACGGCTGAAGAAATTTATACGCTTTTGAAAAAGACTCATCCGAAATTAAGCTTGGCGACCGTATACCGGAATTTAAACCAACTGGTTCAGATGGGGCTTGTTCGTAAAATCACGGGATTGGAAAATTCGGATCATTTTGATCATCAATTGCATCCGCATTATCACTTTTTGTGCCAATCTTGCGGAAAAATCTATGATGTGCCGGAAACGGTAGCACCGGATGTGGATATGCTTGTGGCTAAATCGCTTGATGCGACCGTCACCCGACACGAGATGAGCTTCAGTGGCGTTTGCTCTGTCTGTCAAAAACGCCCCCATGTATAAAAGGAGAATAAAATGGAATTAAAAGGTAGCAAAACAGAACAAAATTTGATGGCGGCTTTTGCCGGAGAATCTCAAGCACGTAATAAATACACCTATTACGCCAGCAAAGCACGCAAAGAAGGCTACAACCAAATCGCTGACTTATTTGAAGTCACGGCTAACAATGAAAAAGAACATGCCAAATTGTGGTTTAAAGCGCTGCACGGCGGTGATTTACCTGATACAGCCACAAATTTGGAAGATGCGGCCAACGGTGAAAACTATGAATGGACGGATATGTATGCCACTTTCGCCAAAGTCGCCGAAGAAGAAGGCTTTAAAGAAATTGCCGCTCAATTCAAAATGGTCGGTGACATTGAAAAACGCCATGAAGAAAGATATCGCAAATTGCTGTCCAATGTTAAAACAGGTGAAGTTTTCCAAAAAGGCAGCATCGTGATTTGGGAATGTGCTAACTGCGGACACATTCACGTTGGTGAAAAAGCGCCGGAAATGTGCCCGGTTTGCAAACACCCGAAAGCATATTTCTTCTTGCACACGGATAATTTCTAATCCGATGCGGTTAAATGAAAAAGGCCCCGATGCGGGCCTTTTTTTTAATCTCTTTGCAAAATAGAAAAAGAACGTTGCGGCCGAAAGCCGGGAACATCGACAAGCGCAACTCGGACAACAACCGGCGGCAGGATATCCGTTCCGTTTTCAACAAAAGACAAACGAACCAACTGGCGCGCAATTTTGTGATTTAAAACCGTTTTAAAATACGTGCGCCAACCGGATGTAACGGGAATGCAGCCTTGTTCAAATGCAGCAGCCATATAAGGCGGAAATTGCGGATTTGACAACGTACAACGAATCATATTGGAAACGGCCGGGAAAAAGTCTTTAGGCGGATCCGGCGGTAACGGCAAATCTTTTAAAACGACTTTTGCCAACGGTGTGTCAAAATTAATCAAGAAAAAAGCCTTTGCAATCGTCGGCAAAACCGAATCCGATAACAGCCAATGATAATCTCCGATGTCGCCTTTCATTAACGATTGAATGATGGACGCACGCAACCGGTCTTGATAAAAATCACGCATAAATGACCTTCCTTTTTAAATTGGATAAAAGAAGTTTAGCGTCTATTTATTATTTTGTCAAGTTTTTAGTTAAAAACTCAATAACCGGTACATCGGCGCCGGCCAACTGATACCTTGAAATTTGTTCCAACGGAACCCACGCATATTGTTCATGATCACAAATACGAATATCCCCGACACCATCCCAAGAGGCGCTGTACACATACATGTGCAAGTCAAATGTTTCGTATGAAAACGTATGCTCCATCACGAAATCATGAACCTCAATTTGAATATCAAACTCTTCTTTGATTTCGCGTTTTAAACATTGTTCGCACGTTTCCCCGGCTTCGATTTTGCCGCCGGGAAATTCCCAAAACCCGCCCAAACTTTTATCTTTACGCCGTTGAGCAATTAAAAACCGGCCGTTATGCGCAATTAATCCGGCGGTTACGGTAACTGTTTTCATCATTCGCTCCTTTGGTTTGAAAAAGTATGACCTGTTTAAGGGAAAAAGTAAAGCAGAAATAAATTTTTTGACAAAGGCGGCATTTTGGTGTAAAAGAAAAGGCTGTCAGCGGTCCCGTAGCTCAGCTGGATAGAGCAACAGCCTTCTAAGCTGTGGGTCGCACGTTCGAATCGTGCCGGGATCGCCAAATAAATAAAACCGTCCAAATGGGCGGTTTTATTTATTTAAGCATCCCTGGCCGATTTGAACGTTGTTCGGCGGCCGACGGGCGTTTTATGCCCGAGGACGCGACGGCCGAAGGACGGTCCCGTAGGGAGCAATCGGGCGAAGCCGATTGACAACCGTGCCGGGATCACTATTTGAAAGCTCCTCACCGGTACCCTTTTTAAGACCGCAGGCGATAATACCCTTGATAATTGCTTTCAATCAACGCATGCCAATTGGCTGTCCGTTTAAATAAATCCGCCATTTTCGTGCTTTGGCTGATATCTTTCAGCAACTGTTTGCCGCAACACCACGGATGCCCCGAACGAGCTGCCTTTTGCAAAATCATCAAAACGTGAACTTGTTTGTCATTCAATTCAAACACATTCGTTTTTGTGGCAACACGAAACTTACCGTTTTCCAACCGTTGAATATGCAAAATCGGCGCGCGGACAAAAGTGGCCAAGCCATTGGTTTCAAACCGCTCCTTTTCTTCGCTTCGCACAAACAAATCTTTCCTTAAAAAACGATAATAAGTGGCAAGTTCGATATATTCCGTTTCCGTCCGTTTCAATCGAAACAAAGAAAACGAATCATTTTGCAAAATTTCACAAGCCTGCCGCGGGTGCAAATCAAACAAACCCGACACACATTTTTTATCAATCGGTTCTCCGTAAGGCAGCCCATTTTTTTCTTTCTGCCGATAAATCGCTGCCAACGCATCATTTATCTTGACGCAAAATGTCAAAGCCTGCATTTCCGCCAAATAAATAAAATCCTCAAGCTCTAATGACCAGAGTTTCGACAATTCTGCAAGAGTATAATACGCTTTGTTAATCATAGTTTACCTTTCTTCTGACAGACTCGACATGCAGACATATCCTTTTTAGCATATTATATTGTTAAAAGCAAATCTTTTATTAAACTTTCGCAAAGGTTGTGAAGTTCGATCAGCCGACCGGTCAGCCGATGTCTCGACCTGTCCACAGCAAAGCTCTTTTCCAACCTACGTTCGTATGCTAAAACGTTTTTGGAACAAAAGGAGTGCTTATGCAAGACAAATTATCAAATTTAACTTATAAAGAATGGTCCTTGTTCAGTAAAGAACAGTTGTATATGGAAAAAGCACGCGTTGCATTGACTTTATCAGGGATGGAAAAGGCGCGCCGTGAAAAAGGCATTTTTTGCAAAAAACATTACTGGGAACTTGTCTTTTTAGACAGTTGCATTGATGCCTTTCTGTATGGACCGCTTCCACGTCAACATTAACTTTTCAGGAGATTTTTCATGCTTAAACGATCTGCTAATAAAATAACTGCCGTTGTTTATCTTTATTCTTCTTTTCATCATCAATTCATTTTAGAAAAAAGCCCCCTAAAAACAAAAGCAACTGCTTTTCAAATCCCGATTTCTTTTGAATCCAATCCGGACACGCAAATTGTGACGGAACTGGCCAATCGGCTGAAAACACCCGTCACGCTTTTTTCCGCACCGGTCAGCCACCCACACCGGTCGGACACGATTGCAACGCCTTTTGCAATGACGTATCGTCCCGGTAAAGTATGTTGGATTTACTTGGCGTTTTGCGGAGAAAAAAACATCGCCGACCCGCATACAGTGTGTTACACGCACGGACGGCAAGATATCTTAACAACCCGGGAAACAAAAGAATGGTGCGCTTATTTCGGAACTTTGTTAACATAAGCCGGGTCAATTTTGTGCAAATCCCGAACAAAGTAAACAGATAATAAAACAGACACCAATGTTGTCACGACATCGGCAACCGGTTGCGCGTAAATATACCCTTTAAACGTAAAGTAATGATTTAAAATCAACAGCAAGGGAATAAAGAAAAACAACTGGCGCCCAAGCACAAGGAACATAGCCAACATAGCGCGACCGGTTGCCTGAAACGTCATCGTAATGGTAAACTGAACACCAAACAAAGGAACAGCCCATAAAAAAGCCTTAATCATCGACTGACCGATGCGAATAACATCTTCGTTACGAATGAACAAAGCCATCGCCTGATAATTAAAAAAGAACAGCAAAACCGCACACAAAACCGATAAAATCGTCCCGTAGAGCAACGTCACTTTAAATGATGCCAAAAGACGTTTTACATTTTTGGCGCCGTAATTGTATCCGGCAAACGGCTGATATCCTTGAGCCAATCCCATCACCAGAAAAAACACCACGCTGACCAACCGCATATTGATGCCGTTCGCCGCAATGACGTTTTCGCCGTAAGCACTGCCGATATTGTTTGTCAAAACGTTAGAAAATCCCATAATCAGTGCGCTTAAAGAAGCCGGAATACCAATCGCCAAAATATTATAAATCATTTCCTTATCCGGTTTGAAAAACCGATACCCCAGCGACAAAAAAGACTTGCCGCGCGCAAAGTAAGACAAAAAGTACAAAACACCTATCGTATTGCCGATTAAGGTTGCAATCGCGGCTCCTTTAATGCCCATACCCATATTAAAAATGAAGATGTAATCCATGACAATATTCGTTCCCGTTCCCAACAAAATCCCAATCATGGCATGATTGGTTGACCCTTCGGAACGGATAAGCCCGGCTAATGTCACTTGTAAAATCGGAATAAAGCTCATCGATGACATGATGATTAAATATTCTTTGGTGTATTGATATGTCCCGGCCGTTGCACCGAACCAACGCACGATTTTATCTATATAAATCCAAAAGAAACCGGTCAACAACATACCGAGCAAAACAGACAAATAAAAACATGTCGAAGACGCACGCTTGACTTCTGCCAACTGGTGTTCCCCCAACTTTCTGGAAATATACGACGCGCCGCCGACGGCAAAAATGTTGCCCGTTGCCTGAAAAACCATCATAATCGGCATAGCAAAAGTAATCGCTGCAACCATATCGGCATTGCCTGTTCTGGCAATAAAAAACGTATCCGTTAACCCGTAAATAATTTGAACCAACATGGCCAAAATAGACGGAAAAGCCAATAACAAAATAGCCCGGGGAACCGGATAAGATTCCATTATTTTTATTTTTGCCGTATGCATTTCTTCACCTTTCGTCTCACTTTAAAAGATGAAAAAAGATTCGTAAAGCTATTTTTTGAAAACATCCGGCAAAGGTAACTCGTCTTGGAACCGTGCAGGGGCATGCGATCCGTCACAAAACGGTTTATTGGCAGAGCGGCCGCATCGGCAAAGCGTTTGGCGGTTACGCACTTCGTAGGGCTGACCTTCGGCATCTTTGACGGGAATAGAACCTTTAACATACAAAGGCCCGCTGACTCCCAATCGCGGGTCTTCCAAAACGCCGATGGATTTTTCCAATTTAAATTCCAAAATTCGGCCGGTAGCATGATCAACCATCATTAACCGCCCGGCCGGACATTGACACGCTTCACGAACAGCTATTTCATTCGACCGGTCGTCAGATTCCATCACTAAATTCCATACTTGTCCGAAAGCATCGCAAAACCGTGCAAAAGCGCAATACGCTTCATTGTCCAACAACGTATGTTTCGGGCCTTGATAAACTTTGGCATTTTTGACAATCGGTTCTTTTGAGGCCGTTTCCGTCCCGTCAAATCCGTGTGTGTGAGACCCGTCACAAAACGGTTTGTTTTTAGACCGCCCACACCGGCACAAGGCAACCGGTTCTTCCGGCGGAGACGGCGGATTATACGTTTCTCCCGCAACATAATCCCATGATTGGCCGTATTCGTTGGGCGCAATCACTTCTTGGCGTATCGTCGGATGGCCGAAAACCAGATACGGACCGTCTTTGGTCACTTCAATATAAATCGCCGGCTCTTGCGCCGCTGCATCAGATGGGTTTTGGGTAGGTTTCGTCATTTTTTTCTCCTGTTTGTCTTGTTTATATAGAATTATTTTTCAAAAAATCAACCAAGGCGCGCAGCCCGTAAAAAAAGATTGAAAAAATTGCAAAAAGTGATACAAAGAAAGAGTTGTGCGAACGTCTGCACAAAAACGCTTATTTGAATCAAAGGAGTTTATGATGCGTATGAGTTATCTCATTGGCCGCCGGCACAAAGAAAAACCGGCCGAAGCCACTTTAATCAGCCATATTTATCTTTTACGGGGCGGTTATATTCGACCCGTGGCCAACGGGATTTACTCATTATTGCCGCCGGCATTTCGGGTTGCTGCCAAGATTGAAAATATTATCCGCGAAGAAATGGATGCCATCGGCGGTCAGGAAATTAAAATGCCGGTCGTATTGCCGCGCGAATTGTGGGATGAAACCAAACGGTATGAAACGGTCGGATCGGAATTATTGCGCTTTGAAGACAGAACCAAACACGGCATGTTATTGGCGATGACCCATGAAGAAGCCGTCACAGCTTTGGCACGCACGGAAGCAACCAGTTATAAAGACTATCCGTTCATGTTGTACCAAATTCAAACCAAATTCCGGGATGAAGCACGGTCTCGCGGTGGTCTGATTCGTGTGCGGGAATTCACGATGAAAGATGCGTATTCTTTCCACCGGACACAGGAAGATTTGGATGCTTATTATGACCGGTGTGCGACGGCTTATCACAGAATTTACGCCAGATGCGGCGTGCCGGAAGTTGTTTCCATTCAATCCGATACCGGTATGATGGGCGGGAAAGTCGCGCATGAGTATATGTTGTTGACGGACAGCGGTGAAGATAAAATTGCTCAATGCCCCGAATGCGGTTACTTGGCCAACTTTGAAGTCGCTACGTCCGTTTTACCGGAACCACCGGCAGAAGAAATGAAACCCTTACAGGAAGTGGCAACACCCGGAACATCAACGATTGAATCGTTGGCAAAATTTTTGAATATGCCGGAATCTAAATTGGCGAAAGTCGTCTTCTATATCACGGAATCGGGCAAAATGGTGACGGTCATGATTCGCGGAGACATCGAAGTCAACGAAATCAAGTTGGCCAAAGTCTTAAAAGAACCGTTTGCTTTTGCGAATGATTCGGAAATTGAAGCCATTGGCGGCGTTCCCGGTTTTGCAACCGGCATGGGGTTAAAAGGCGGTATTGTCGTTGTCGACAAATCCATTGCAACAGCACCGAACTTGGTGTGCGGGGCTAATAAAAAAGATACGCATTTGTTGAACTTTAATGTTGCACGAGACCTGCCGGATGCCGTTATCGCCGACATTGCCACCGTTCAAGAAGGAAATATCTGTCCGGTTTGCCAAAAAGGCCACATTCAAATGCGGCGCGGCATTGAAGTCGGCAATATTTTCAAGCTGGGGACTTTTTACACAAAGAGCATGCACATGACATACGCGGATGAAAACGGCGTTGAACAAACACCGATTATGGGGTGTTACGGAATTGGCGTCGGCCGATTGGTCGGCAGTGTCATTGAAGCCAAACATGATGATTACGGTCCTATTTGGCCGATGACGATTGCCCCGTGGCAAGTCCAATTGAATGTGTTAAAAATGGAAGAAGAAGGCACCAAAACGACGGCCGAACACCTTTATGCAGACTTGGAAAAAGCCGGATTGGAAGTTTTGTTTGATGACCGCAACATGTCGCCGGGCATGCAGTTTGCCGAAGCTGATTTAATGGGGATTCCGCTGCGTTTGATTGTCAGCCCGCGTAATTTGGAAAAAGGTGTGGTTGAATACAAAGTTCGCGGCACGGATGAAAAAGGCTTTATCCCGTTGGCGGATGTTGTGACTTTTGCCAAAGAGTTCGTGCAAAAAGAAATCGACCGTATCAACACGGTTTAACGGAAAAGGGCTCGTTGAGAGCCCTTTTTTAATTTTACGTACAAACATAAATGTAATCAGCCGAGTAATAGTTCCATCCATTGCTCCCGTTGTCATATAAAATTCCGCACCGATGGGTGTTTAATGGGCCGCCACATTGACCGTTCGGCGTAATACTGGCTTCAATTCGACATCCTACACTTATGTTGCATTGACTGTGTGTTAAACACCATGTTTGACATTTTTCCAGTTTTGTCATGACCGCATCAGATGTTTTACAGACACGCATGGCATTTGTTTCTTCTTCACAAACTTGACGCGTACATATTTCATTTTCAGCACACAAAGCATCCGAATCTTTGCAAAGGCCATCTGCCGGATCACATTGTTGACACCCTTCACATGTGACATTTAAACATAATCCCGGTTCGATTTCACAGTAATCACCCGTATATCCGTTCACACAGTGACACGTTCCGTCAACGCACGACCCGCCATGTTGACAAACCACCCCGTCACACGGATCTTCCGGTTCCGTTCCACTGCCCGAACCGCCCGATGTCCCGCCACCGGATGAAAGGGAACCATCGTATAAAAACATAAAGCCCATCGTTTGGGAACCCGAACAAGTCGTATGTCCTTCCGAACCCACATAAATCTCTTCTATCGACGTATCATCAACAACCCTGATTTTATCACATACTTTTTCCGATACGTCCGAAACGGTCACAACAAAACCATTGGCATATGTTGTCGTATCAATCCCGAATGTCATGCCGGACTGCGGGTAAAAATCTGAAGGCACTGTATCTTTGCCCGTGTCCATGACATGCAATGCCAATAAATGCACATCATGGTAAATGCTGTTTGCCTTGTGTTTATCCAGAGCGTATCGAAATCCCATCAAGGCCGCCACGCTTAACACCCCGATGATGGCCAAAACAGCCAACATTTCCAAAAGGGTTCGGCCGTGTTGTTTGGTTTTAAAATCCATTTATTTTCTCCTATTTATTTCCCATTCAAATAGAAGTATACATTACCCCCCCCCATCTGTCAAGCACTTTCTTTATAAAAAAGCCCCCGAAGAAAATCTTATCTTCGGGGGTTTCTCGTTGCGTTAATCACCGGACCAATGGTTTATACTTAATCCGGTGCGGCTGATCGGCTTCGCTGCCCAATCGACGCCGTTTGTCAGCTTCATATTCTGCATAGTTGCCTTCAAACCAAACAACTTGGCTATCGCCTTCAAACGCTAAAATATGCGTTGCCAACCGATCCAAAAACCACCGGTCGTGAGACGTAATCACTGCGCATCCCGGAAAATCCATCAATGCTTCTTCCAACGCACGCAACGTATCCACATCCAAATCATTCGTCGGTTCATCCAACAAAATCACGTTCGCGCCTTTTTTCAACATCTTGGCCAAATGGACACGATTGCGTTCGCCGCCGGATAATTGCCCGACCTTTTTTTGTTGATCTGCGCCTTTAAAGTTAAATTGTGCCACATAAGACCGAGATTGAACTTCCCGCTTACCGAGCTGTAAAATATCTTTTCCATCTGATATTTCCTGCCACACGGTATTGTTCGGATTAAGCGCATCCCGAGACTGATCAACGTATCCCAACTCGACCGTTTCACCCAATCGGAAAGACCCGGCATCCGGTTGTTCCTGTCCCGTAATAATCCGCATCAACGTCGTTTTACCGGCACCGTTCGGGCCAATAACACCGACAATTCCGCCGGGCGGTAAGTTAAATGTTAAATCATCAAACAACAATTTATCCCCGAACGCTTTTTTCAAATGTTCGGCACAAATCACCACATCGCCCAACCGTTCGCCAGCAGGAATAATAATCTGGGCTGTCGTCGGTGCTTTTTCTCCGGCTTTTTTCACCAACTCATCATACGCTGCAATCCGCGCTTTAGACTTTGCTTGACGCGCTTTGGGCGATTGCCGTATCCATTCCAATTCTTCTTTCATTGTCCGCTGACGCGCATTTTCTTCGCGTTCTTCCTGAGCCAGTCGTTTTTCTTTTTGTTCCAGCCAAGACGAATAATTGCCTTCATACGGAATGCCTTCGCCGCGATCCAATTCCAAAATCCAACCGGTTACGTTATCCAAAAAGTATCGGTCATGTGTCACCATAACAACCGTTCCCGAATATTCTTTTAAAAACCGTTGTAACCATTCTACGCTTTCGGCATCCAAATGGTTCGTCGGTTCGTCCAACAAAAGCAAATCCGGATGAGACAATAACAAACGGCACAAAGCAACACGCCGTTTTTCGCCGCCGGATAATTTTGTTACCTCCCAATCTCCGGGCGGGCAACGCAAAGCATCCATCGCAATATCAATCGTGCGTTCCAATTCCCATCCGTTACACGCATCGATTTTTTCCTGTAACTCGGCTTGTTCAGCCAACAAAGCATCCATATCCGCATCCGGATCGGCAAACTTCATATTGACTTCTTCAAACCGTTTCAGCAAATCCCGTGTTTCTCCGACACCGTCCATGACGTTTTCCAAAACCGTTTTAGACGCATCCAGTTGTGGTTCTTGGGGCAAATACCCAACCGTTACACCGTCTGCCGCCCATGCTTCGCCGCGAAAATCCGTATCCAGACCGGCCATGATTTTCAAAAGCGTTGATTTCCCTGCTCCGTTAGGCCCCAAAACGCCGATTTTTGCACCCGGAAAAAACGACAGCCAGATGTTTTTCAATACTTCTTTGCCACCCGGCCATGTTTTACACAAATCCTTCATTACATAAATATATTGATACGATGCCATATGAAACTCCTTTAATTGATGGCGGTATTATACATGGTTCTTTTTAAAAAGCAAAAAGAACTTTCATGCTTAAAAAAAACCTGTTACAGCGAGCAAATATCCGTTCACACGCCCGACGAGCCGAACTTATCCGCACCGCGTGCTGAAGTCCCCACACATGTGACTTCTTCTACTTCCGGCCGCATAATCGGGCATACCACCATTTGCGCAATCCGATCTCCCGGGTGAATGACAAATGCTTCGTCTCCCGTATTCAATAAAATCGTCATGATTTCACCCCGGTAGCCCCAATCAATCGTGCCGGGCGTATTTACAACCGTGATGCCTTTTTTGGCAGCTAACCCCGAACGAGGCCGTACTTGAATTTCATACGCATCCGTATCTGCCTCTATCTCACATTGAATACCGTTGGGAATAACAGCGCGTTTACCCGGTTCAACCACGATTGTCTCCGTTATCGCCGCCCGCAAATCCATGCCCGAATCGCCCGGCTTCGCGTATGTCATTTTATCCCAATCCGACCGATAGGACGGCATATAACAAATTTTTAATTTCATGTATTCACTCCCTTTTCTAACGGTTTTTATCTTACGAAAAAAATGACGAAAAAGCAAGCTTTTAAAAGCTGACTTGATTTTTTCAACCAATTCGTCTATAGTTAATTTCCTTGAATGAGGAGACGAAAAAATGACTCAAGATCTTTCCAATTTCTTCTGTGAAGAAGAATACTTGGGAAAAACGTATCCAAGCTGTGAAGGTGACTTACCGACATTATTTACAAAACTCACCCGATCAGGCCTTGCAACCGTTAAGCATCATGTCACGGATTCAAAGGATCCCATCATGATTATTCAATTAAACAAAGATGTTTTGTTGCCGATTCCGACGCATCGAGACGAAGACAAAAGCATGTTCGAAAAAGGAACATACCTTTCTTTGCATCCCCAAAAGAACGGAACTTACGGATTTTCATATTTTTATGAAGATGTTTATCAACTGTGGTATGCCGATATGCAGTTATCTCAAATCCTTGACGAGGAAATCCGTACGTTGGCGCAACGCCGGGATAAAGATCCTGTTTGTGTCGGAAAACATGCCGGCCCGCTTCAGGCTTTGTGCGAATGGGTGTACTCTTTTTCAAAAGCAGAATAATTTTATACAAAATTCTATACAAAATACTTTACAAATCATCAAAGATTTGATAATATAGGGTATTCTTTATTATCAACAAAGGGAAATAACAATGATACCAGGATTTAAACCGGCTCAAAAACATTACACACATCAAAAAATTAACGGCATTGAATACATTTCGTTGCTGCACGACAACAACATCGGATTAATTGATGCCATTAAAGAAGTCAGCGATGCCTATGAAATTTTGCGTGCCGGACGGTTGCCACGTCTGCCCAAACGAATTATTCAAGTTAAAAACCCCGTTGCTTTTAAAACAAACGGATCTGTTGTCATTGCTCAACCGGATGATTATATTGCGGCTTATAAACGCGTCAATGATGTCGCCGGAAATTATCTGGTCGCACGGATTGACAAATCCATCGCTGTTAATAACTTAAAACGATACATGGACATGTTGCAAAAATCTTCGGACAATGAAAGAAACCATTTATTTGATATTCCGACTTGCCCGATTCTGGAAAACGCCTTTTACGGTGTGATGTATGCTTCCAAAGCCGATATTTTATACGACAATCCGAACGGCAAAACGGAATTAAAGAAAATTATTCGAGCTCATGAAGAAACACCGGTTCGCACATTAGGAACAGACAACAGCAGAAAATCATATACACAGCGGATTATGCCGGGTCAGCTTTTGGCTTTAATTCAAAATAAAAACGGCGGTTTTCGTTTAGGCTTTATCATGCCGGAAGATTTAACCTCCGTCAAAGCGTATTACCGCCATCAAGAACGCTTGATTGAAAAACAAACATTGTTAAGCCGAATTATGGCCAGCGGCAAACGGCAAAGAACATAGGTTAATAGATTAATTTTCAAAAAAGACTTTACTTTTTTGAAAAATTGCGTATGTTATGGATAAAAGCTACCAGCTTTAGAAGCGGATATGGCGGAACTGGTAGACGCAACAGACTTAAAATCTGTTGGGACTTTGCTCCCGTGCCGGTTCGATTCCGGCTTTCCGCACCATAAAATAAAAAGACCATTCTCGTAATGGTCTTTTTGTTTTATTGACCGCGACAGCGGTGGAAGCGAACCGGAGGTTCGGCGAACGAGGACGCTTTGGGGCCGAGTGAGAGACGTCCCACAGGGACGGTCCCGTCAGGGATAAAACGAGCGCCAGCCGTTTTACATTCCGGCTTTCCGCACACGATTGTCGGCACAGTGCCGGTTTGGTCGCGAAGTGTTAACGAGCGGACGTCCGTTAGGACGGTCCGAACATTTGTGAGGATGAAGGACAAAGTCCTTCACATTCCGGCCTTTCCGCACAAACGCGACAGCGGTGGAAGCGAACCGGAGGTTCGGCGAACGAGGACGCTTTGAGGCCGAGTGAGAGACGTCCCACAAGGACGGTCCCGTCAGGGATAAAACGAGCGCCAGCCGTTTTACATTCCGGCTTTCC
>CALGXF010000028.1 GCA_937935995.1 uncultured Alphaproteobacteria bacterium | reverse complement strand
TTTATTATATGACTATAGGCGACTTATCTTTCAAAGACTTTACAGTTGAATGCGATTTTTAATCTATTTTACACGAATCTTTACAAGTATACCCCCCCCCCGCCTATTTGTCAAGTAAAATTTTCATAAAAAAAGAGGCTGAACAGCCTCTTCTCACACAAATACTTTTTCCCCCAAACTCTTACTTATTTTTATATGTCATAATGCGCTGTTTTTCGCGATCCCATTCGCGTTTCTTTTGTGTTTCGCGTTTGTCGGCGTGCGTTTTACCGATAGCCACCCCTAAACAAACTTTGGCAATTCCCCGGTCATTGAAATACAAATCCAACGGAATTAACGTATATCCTTTGCGCGCAATAAGACCCATCAGCTTGTTTTTTTCTTTTTTATGCAACAACAATTGACGCGGCCGGTTTTCTTCGTGTTTGAAATGAGAACTTTCCTTATATGTTGTAATATGCGCGTTCATCAAATACAAATCGCCCTTTTCTTCACCGGCATAGCTTTCCGAAATATTCGCATGCCCCAAGCGCAACGATTTTACTTCACTGCCCGTTAAGACCAAACCGGCCTCTATCGTTTCAACGATGGTATAATTGAAACGCGCTTTTCGATTTTTAGAAACACTGCCGGTCGTAATTAACATTTATTGTTCCTGACTCTTATCCGTAATGAGCAAATCCTCAACAGGCGGTTCCCCTTCAATCGGGTCATCCACGCGTCGGCAACGCCCTTCCAAAACAGCCCCCGTTTCCACCGTAATGGTTTCCTGCGTAATATTTCCGTTGACACGCGCGCTTGTCCCCAGTTTAACCGTTCGAGCCATGATTTCTCCCAAAACAGACCCGTAAATTTCAACATAATCTGCCGTAATCGTCCCGGCCACTTTACCGTGTTCGCCCAGCGTTACCCGACGAGCCGTTACATTTCCCTCAATAGCTCCATCAAAATGCAACTCTCCTTCCATCACAAGATCCCCTTTGATGACGGTTCCATCCGTGATAAGAGACAACGCTTCGCGGCGTGTTGCTTGAATTTTAGCTTCCTTTAATTTTTTAAACATTTGTTTTCCCCCTTTGTGTTCTTAAGAACCGATACGGATTCACCGGGTTTTTGCCGATTAAAATCTCGTAATGCAAATGCGGCCCCGTGCTGCGCCCCGTATTGCCCGTCAATCCGATTTTGTCCCCCGTTTGAATCACATCCCCCTTTTTTACCAAAATTTCGGATAAATGAGCATAGCGCGTCATAAATCCGGCTTCATGCTCGATTTCAATAAACTTCCCATAAGCCCCGTTCGTAAAAGCCCGTTTAACCACTCCCGGCGCCGTCGCGTGAACCGGCGTTTTCAAAGCCGCCGCAATATCAATGCCTTCATGTCTTGCCCGTTTCCCGGTAAACGGATCTTTTCGACTGCCGAAAGCCGCCGAAATCCGCGTTTCACTAATCGGATATCCCAACGGCATCCGATCCGATAATGTAACCAAGCTTTCCAAATAATCAACTTTATCATAAACAGCCGTTAATTTTTGCGCATACGGAAACGTCAACAGTGCCGAAGACATATCCGGAATGTAAGGACCCCCGACATTTTCCTCTTTTTTAACTTTTTGCAAAAGCGTTGAAATCGGTGCGCCGTTTTCCTTTAACAGTTTTTCCACTTTTTCAAAACCGCCTTCGGCATTTTTAATTTCTTCAGAAACCAAAAGGTCGACTTTATCCAAAATATCTTTATGCGCCTGTTGAATGTCCAACGCCAATTTTTCGGACTGCTCGACACGGCTTTGATAATAAGCCAATTCTTTTTTCAACTGATTATTTTCACTTTGTTTTTCGGACAAAGCAACTTCTCGGCTGCGGATTAAATCATTACTGAAAAAATACAAAACGGATGTTTGCAGCACCCAATATGCTGCCGCCAGACAAATCATCAAAAATCCTACCTGCATCCACGGACGCAGCGTAAAATTTGTCATTTTTTCACCGCAACAAATGATGATTTTTTTCTGTTGAAACCGTTTCTTTTTCATTTTGTTTCTACCGTTGCATAATATTCCGCATGAATTGCATTTTCTTTTGTTTCCACACACAAAATGCGCGATGCGTTTGACAAGCTTTCCGTTGCTTCTTCCGGCAAAGGGAAAAAAGCTGCCGCCGGCATGCATCCGTCTTTCAATAAAAGCGCTTTTTGCGCTTTGACGTCATACACAAATCGCGGATGATCTGCCTGTCCGGACAATTCGGGAAAAACGATTAAAAACTCGTTCGCATAGTTCATCAGCAAATCGAATTTTATTGATGCGGATGTATCCATTTCAAACTCTTTTGTTCTAACCATTTTTGCGTTTTAACATTGACGCGGGGATAAACCTTTTCCATGATATGTCGGTAATATCCGCGCAGCCAAACCCGCTCATCCTCTGTCAACGCCTCGTTGTCAATCAGTTCATCACAAAACGGGATGAATGTCAACATTTCAAAACAAAACTGGTCTTTTTTATATCTTTGAACCGTCATCATGTTTTCAATGCGGATGCCGAATTTGTTTTTTAAGTAAAATCCGGGTTCGTTCGTGATGACCATGTTTTCCTGAAGCGGCTCCGTCGCATATTTGGACAGCGACGGCGGCGTTTCATGCACATTCAAATAAGTCCCCACACCGTGTCCGGTTCCGTGATCATAATCCACGCCGTCTTGCCACAAAAATTGGCGTGCCAAAATATCCAACTGAGCCCCGCTGGTTCCTTTAGGGAACAAAGCTCTCGCCAACGCAATATGGCCTTTTAACACTTGCGTATACCGCTTAATCAACAACGCATTCGGATTTTTAAGGGCAATCGTTCGCGTCACATCCGTGGTTCCGCATAAAAATTGACTTCCCGTATCCAGCAAATAAACCGAAGCCCCTTTTAATTTGCCTTCATGATCGGGTTGCGGCTCGTAGTGCGGCAAAGCGGCATGCGCTCCGACAGCCGAAATCGGAGCAAAACTATGGCCTTTATAATCTTCGTTTTCGGATCGGAAAGCTTCTAATGTTTTTAAAATCGACAGTTCCGTTCCTTCCTGCGGATGTGCTTCCAATTCACAGAAAAATTGACACAAGGCGGCACTTTCCTTTAAACCGGCTTCCCGCATGCCGTCCATTTCCGTTTTATTTTTCGTTCCTTGCATCAAGGCAAACGGATTAGCCATCAACCGCACGGAAGCACCGGCTTCAATTAAATCCTGCTTGATTTTCACAGGCGTTTCAAAACCGTCAATCCCGATGACTTTGCCTTTGAACGTCTCTGTCAATTCGGGTGTCAATTCCTGCACCCGACCGGTTTGGGAAACAAAACACCGGCCCAAATAAATCGGTGTATATGGTACCGCATCACTGCGTTTGTTTAATAACCATGAAACCGTTGCAGGGTTGGCCACAATAAAGCCATCAACATCTTTTTCACGCAAAATCCGACGCACCGAACCTGCTTTTTGCCGCGTTGTTTTACCGGCATATTTTTTTTCGTAAGGAAAGACATGAACCAAAGGCGCGCGCGGTTTATCAATCCAAAACCGGTCTATCGGATTTTGCGGACACGGCCATAATTGAGCGCCTCTTTTGGAACACACTTCCGCCCAACGATCAATCTGGGCAACCGTATGCGACCAAGGATCATATGCGATAATACTGTTTGCCTTAACGTGTTTAGCTAACCATTGCGCAACCGTCGTCTGACGCGGGACATGAATAACTTTGAATTTGGTTTGTTTTTTGGCCTGAATAACATACCGGCCGTCTACAAACAAAACAGCCTGTCTGGATGTAATGACAGCAATGCCGGCAGACCCCGTAAAACCCGTCACATACGCTAATCGTTCTTTGTCCGGAGACAACATTTCATTTTGATATTCGTCATCATGCCCGATGATGAGCGCGTTTGCACCAATTTTCCGCAAATAAGCTCTAATCTCTTTTAACAAGCAACGTCCCCCATTCTTTGATTCTTTCTTGGCTGACATAGGTTAATCCGGCTTTTTTGTGCGCATCCATCACCCAACGTTGCTGGCGGTTCAAAAAGCCCGATAAAATCGCATAGCCGCCCGGCTTCAAATGTAAAAACAAATCCGGTGCCATTTCCATCAATGGTCGCGCCAAAATATTGGCAAAAATCAAATCGTATGTTTCGGTTACTTTTTTATATCCGTCGCTTTGCCATGTTTGAATGTGTTCAGCCACATGATTTTCCCGGATATTTTTAGTCGTTACCCGCACGGATTCCGGATCAATATCAACCGCGTCCACCGAAACTTTTCCATTCAACGCTTTGACTGCCGCCATAGACAAAATCCCCGATCCGCAACCCATGTCTAAAATGATTTTAGGCGTCATCAGCGTTAATACCTTGTCCAACAACACCAAACAGCCTTGCGTTGTTGCATGTTCGCCCGAGCCGAAAGCCGTCGCCGCGTCAATTTTCAAAGCAAGTTTGTCCGTCGGCGGTTCTTCTTTGATATGTGAGCCATAAATATAATAACGTCCGATTGAAATCGGCGGAAAGCTCACCAAACATTCTCGTAACCAATTTTTACGGGGAATAGGCATCAAATCCAATTTCGGTTCGGGAATGCCTGCACTTAACGCCGCAATGGCCAATGTCACTTCCAATGCCTGACGATCCGGTTCCCCTTCAAAAATCACCTCAATTTTCCATTTGCCTTTATCCGGCCCTTTTTCTAACAAAGACATCAACATGGCCGATGCGTATGGATCCAAAGCTCTGTCAAAATATTCCAAAGCTGATTGAGGGACAATAAAAATACTTTGATAATTTAAAACAGAGTCCGTCATTTTTGTGCTGCCAATTCTTCGTAAACTGCCAAAGTTTTTTCACACATTTTGGAAATCGAAAAATAGGTTCGAACCGATTCCATCGCGGCAACAGACATTTTCTTGCGATCGCCCATCGACATATCCAACATCATATCCAACGTTTTGGCCAAAGCATCCGAATCCCCCGGTTTAACCAAAAAGCCGGTTAAGCCGTCTTGAATGGTTTCAGTCGCGCCGCCGTGATCTGTTCCGACGACCAACCGCCCCATAGCCTGCGCTTCGGGAATAACGCGCCCGAAAGCTTCCGGATCCGTCGATGCCGAAATCACAATATCCGATAACATATAGGCCACCGGCATATCCGGACAATGATCCCGAATCAGGACGTTTGTTTCCAATCCCAAGTTTTCAATTTTCGCCTTTAATTCCTGATGATAATCATCTCGCCCTTGATCCGAACCGACAAACAAACAGGTAACGGCTTTGTTTTTCATTTTGGCAAGTGCTTCCAGCACGACCAAATGACCTTTCCACCGTGTCAACCGTCCCGGCAGCATTAAAACAGGCTTATCCACCGGGACTTGCCATTTTTCGGCCAACTCAATCACGCGTTCGGGCTTCACTTTCAAAGGATCGAATTTCTCCACATCCGCTCCCCTGTAAATTAACCGGATTCGAGACGATGCAATGTGATAATTATCCAAAATATGGTGTGTCACAAAGTTAGAAATGGAAATCACCAAATCACCCGAAGCCATAACTTTGTTATAGGGCTTTTTTAACCATTCCGGTTTTGTATTGTAAACGCCGTGAAACGTTGTCAGAAATTTGACACCCGGGCATTTTTTCAAAGCAATTTTAGCAACCCACGCCGGCGCCCGAGACCGGGCATGCACGATTTTAACCTGTTTTTCACGGATAATTTCACGCAATTTCCGCGCATTTTTCAAAATCATCAGCGGATTTTTGGAATGAACCGGCAATTGAATGTGTTCAACGCCCATCCGTTTTAATTCATACGCCATCGGGCCGCCGTTGGAAACAACGATATTCGGCCAATCCGCATCCGCCAAAGCCCGCGCAATTTCAATGGTTCCTCTTTCAACGCCGCCGCTTTGTAACGCCGGCAGAATTTGCATAATAACCGGTTTTTCAGTCATTCATTTAGTCCGGCAAAACTTGGCGATCTTTACGCGACGGTGCCCGTTCAATGTATCCTTTATCTTCCATGCACCGGCGATAGACGGACGGCACCATTGACCAGTCATCCGCCAATGAATTGACATAAACCGGCTGTGCGCCCGGATAAGGAATGAAATTAGCCCAAATCCCATTATTGGAATCGTTGTCAAACCGCAATTCGGGCAACGGTTCCGTTCCCGGCGGCCAAGCCGGCGCCGTCCACGGGAAATAATCGGCTTCAGCCAAACACTCATTATGATCTTTGGCGAACCATTGCGGCCCGACACCTTCTTTGTACCAATAATAAGTCGTTTGACCGCCGCCGCAGGCCGTCAGCCCCGTTAAGAGCCCTAAAACCAAGAAAAGTCTGACTGTCTTTTTCATTGTCTGCCCCTTTAAAAGTCTAAATCCGAATAACTGTCTGGTGGTATCATACCAGGTAATCGATCCATTAGCAAGGATTGAAATGACGGACGCGATTTTATTCTGGCATACCATGCTTTTGTTTCCGGATATGCATTCCAATCAATCTCTCCCAAATAATCCAAAACCGACAAATGAGCCGCTACATCAAAATCAGCCATTGAAATATGCGCGCCGGCCAAATAATTACGCCGCTCTGCCAACCATTCCACATATTTTAAATGCCGTTTCAAATTATGCCTGCCCGCCCGAATAATGACGGAATCCGGTTCTTTTTTGCCTTGCACCTGTTTCAAAAGTTTTTCATCAACCAACGTTTCATACACTTCTTTGTAAAACAACGTGTCAAACCACGCCATTAACCGGCGCACTTCCGCACGAAATACCGGATTATCGCCCAACAAATCCATTCCCAACCGTGTTTCGTTTAAATACTCGCAAATGGCTTGATGCGCACTTAAAACCGTTCCGTCTACATCAACCAAAACAGGCACTTCACCGGCCGGATTTAATTTCAAAAAGTCAATGCGCCGCTCCCACGGCTTTTCAAATTGAAGCGCATGTTCAACGCCTTTTTCAAACAAGCACAAACGCACCTTTCTGGAAAAAGGGCAAAGCGGATAATGATATAATGTCACTCTTTCTTTTGTCATCTTGTTTTAATCAAATCGCGTATACACAAACCAGCCTTCTCACTAGGAAGCAAAGCATCATTTTGCCCCAGCTTCGATAAAATGCGGCGCGCTTTTTCCATTTCCAGAGCGCCCGAGACATTTATCAATTCTTCTAATTTACACACAATTTGATTCGGATTGCAACTTTCTTGTAACAATTCCGGAATAATTTCTTCATCCGCCAAAATATTAATCAGGTTAACATACTTGATTTTCAACAACCGGCGCGCCAACCAAGCCGATAATCGGTTGACGTGATACGCAATGACATGCGGCACGCCGGCCATCGAAAGCTCCAGACTGACGGTTCCCGAAGCGGCCAACGCAACGGAACTGGCGGCAAAGGCATCATAACGTTCTTGTTCGCCCATAACAATTTTGACCGGCACGGGCCAATCCCCTGTCATTTCCCGCACAAAAGAAGCCACCGTTTCCACTGTCGGAATGACAACACACAAATGGGGATGAGACCGTTTCATGAACGCGACAACCTGTTCAAAAACCGGCAACAACGATTGAACTTCATTTTTTCGGCTGCCCGGTAAAACCGTCATGACAAAAGCATCCGATGCAATCCCATGTTTTTCCCGAAATAATGCGCCGTTTCCTTTATCTGCTCCGCCTTCAATCACCGGATGACCGACATACGTCGACGGCATGCCGTAAGGATCAAAATATTTCTTTTCAAACGGCAACAGCATCATTAAGTGGTCAACCCATTTTTTAATTTGCTGCGCTCGTTTTGCTTTCCAAGCCCACACTTGCGGCGCAACATAATGAATGTGCGGCATCGACGCATGCCGTTTTTTTAATCCTTGATGAATCTTGATGGAAAAAGACCAACTGTCCACCGTCACCACAATGTCCGGTTTGACTTTTTCAATATCATCCAATGTTTCTTGAATTCGCCGCAAGATTTTGGGAATACTCGGCAAAACTTCCAAAAAGCCCATCACGGCTAAATCCGAAATAGGAAACAGACTGGTTAATCCTTCCGTGCGCATTGTCTCACCGCCGACGCCGTAAAAAGCAACGGCACCGTTTGTTTGTTTCTTCAATGCCCGCATCAACCGAGACGCCAACAAATCGCCCGACGGTTCTCCGGCCACCAAATATATTTTCAAAGGTTCTGACATGTTTCGTCAACCCCGACTAAAAACAATCCCAATGCATTGGCTTTGTCAATCACAGCCTCTTTATTCACAATAAATGCACTCTGCTTTTCCACCGCCACACCGGCCAACCCGGAAGCCGCCGCATTTTCGAGTGTTTGAACGCCGATGGTCGGTAAGTCCGCCCGCCGTTCCTGATGCGGTTTTTTGACTTTCACCAATACGCCCTTGACATCACTTCGATGCAAATCCCGACACCGTTTTATCAGCGCGTCCGTTCCTTCAATCGCTTCGACACCCAAAACCAAACCATCCGCAACAATAACCGACTGCCCGACATCCGCCTGTCCCAAAATTTTGGCAACAGAATATCCTTTGGCAATGTCTTCTTTGTTTTGTTTCGTGGGTTTAATCCGGCCATAAACACCGACGGTTGATAAACTGTCCGTTAAAATTTCGTCTGCTCCGATAACATGAAACCCGTCTTTTTCAATTTCATGAATAATCGCCGTCAACAAGCCGTCATCACCCAATGATTTAACACCGGCTTTGGCAAAGAATTTTAATCCTTTCCAATCCGGTCGCAACTCTGACAACGTCGGCCGACGAACAGCCCCGATCATCAACACGTCTTCGACACCGTTTTCATGCGCTAAATCAAAAGATTTTCCGACAGCCCCCAACCGAACCCAAACAGCATCCGGCGGCATTAAATTCGGATTGGCATGCCCCTTTAACGCCATAACAAAATAGGGACGGCCTTGCCGTTGGCATGCATCCATCACAAGTTTCGGCAGTTCTCCGGCGCCGGCCACAATCCCTAATTTTCTCATTGTCACCCGATTTGCGGTTGTAAAATATTATTTTTAGACGGATTTTGAACAAACTTAATCACATCTTGAACCAAAGGATTGTCTTTATATTCTTCAGCCGATGCAATTCGTTCCACCCGTTCGCCAAAATTCCCTTCGCTACTGAAAAATAGGTCTTGATATGCCTTTTGCAACCCCATAATTAACGGATTAGGCACGCTGGCACGCCGCAGCCCGACCAAATTCAGCCCGCTTAATCCCGAACGAGGGCCACCCATCACAATCCCATAAGGAATTACATCCTGTGCAATCCCGCACATCCCGCCAATCATAGCACCTTTACCGATATGCGTAAATTGCAAAACAGCCGACAAACCACCGATAATCGCCCTGTCTTCAACTTTAACATGACCGGCCAGCGTCGCATTATTGCTCATCACAATATCATTGCCTAAAATACAGTCATGCGCAATGTGACTGGCGACTAAAAATAAATTCCTGTCTCCGATAATGGTGATTTTGTTATCTACGTCCGATCCGACATGCGCCGTCACATGTTCCCGGAATGTATTGTCGTTGCCGATAATCAGCTTGGCATCCGGTGCATTGCTGCGTTTATGCTGTGCCAACGTCCCAATCGCCGTAAACGGATAAAACGTATTGCGTTCCCCGATTTCTGTACATCCGTCCAGCACCACATGGGAAATCAATTTACACCCGCTCCCCACGTGAACATGAGGGCCAACCGTACAAAACGGACCGATTGTCACATCGTCCGCTATGCACGCTTTGGCATCAACGATTGCTGTCGGATGAATATTTGTCATGGAACTCTCCTTTTCTTATTTTTGCATAATCATTGCGCTGAAAGTCGCTTCGGAAACCAACTGACCGTCAACGTACCCTTTTCCGGAAAATTTATACACATTACGGACAGCCCGTTCTTTTTGGACATGGAATTCCAATCTATCCCCCGGAATAACAGGTTTTCTGAACTTTACACCGTCAATTGTCATGAATAAAACACCGCATTGATTGCGTTCTTCTTTCGGGATGCCGGCCAACACAATCACACCGGATGTTTGCGCCATTGCTTCAATCTGCAAAACCCCGGGCATAACCGGATTATTCGGGAAATGTCCTTGGAAAAAAGGTTCATTCATTGTAATGTTTTTAATACCGATACCCGATTCTCCGGGGACAACATCCAAAACTTTATCTACCAGCAAAAACGGATAACGGTGCGGAATCATCTCCATGATTTCCAAAATACCGATTTCTTTAATTGTTTCTTTCTGTACTTCTTGTGTTTCAGACATTTTTTAACTTTCCTTTTTGACTTTACTTTCTTTTACCATCTTTTGCAATAAAACATTTAACCGCATCCAATCCGTATGCGCCATCGCCGGACTACCGACCACAACCTGTCCGGCCGGGATGTCTTTCATAATACCGGCCTGCGCCCCGATTTGAGCACCCGTTCCGATTTTTAAATGCCCGGCGAACCCGGATTGCCCTGCCGTCACGACAAAGTCCCCGAATTCACAGCTGCCGGCCACACCCGTTTGAGACACCAGCACACAGCACCGACCCAGTTTGACGTTATGCGCGATTTGAACCAAATTATCAATCCGGCACCCGTCACCGATAACCGTATCGCCCATTGCGCCGCGGTCGACCGTCGTGTTGGATCCGATTTCCACATCATTTCCGATAATGACACGCCCCAATTGCGGCACTTTCGTCGGCCCTTTCATGCCCATTGCAAACCCAAAGCCGTCCTGTCCGATTTGTGCGCCCGGGTAAATGTAAACCTTATGACCGGCCAAACAATGACTGACCGTCGCATTTGATCCGATGCAACATCCATCACCCATTTCAACACCATCGTGAATAACGGCATTTGCCTGAACATAACAATTCCGCCCCAACTTAACATGTGCGCCGATAAAAGCACCGGCTTCCACACGGCTTCCCGAACCAATCTGCGCCGTTTCATCAATGAAAGCTTTCGGTGAAATGTCAGGTTCCGCTTCATTGGGATAGAACGCCTGTGCAACAAGCCCGTAAGATCGATGCGGATCTTGGGAAATCAGAACAGCCATGCCCTGCGGCACGTATTGTATAAACTTTTCACTGGTGATGCAAGCCGCCGCTTTTGATTTCATCAAACTGTCACGAACCGAAGCAATGAATGCCCATGTTATGTCTTTATCCGTTGCTTCATCCAAGCCCGCAACATCTTCAATGACCCGATCCGGATCCGCTCCGTCCGCCAGCCGGCATTCCGATATGTCTGCCAACTGTTTTAACGTAAACGGACCTGCTTTTTTAAAAAAACGTGAATCTGCCATAATTTATTCCTTTTCTTTATTAATGAGACGGACTTTTGCCGCATACCCCTTTATTCGATTTCATTCAATCACAAAATGAACCGACATGTCTATCTTTTTATTTAAACAGAGCATTCTTTTTCACAAAACACTTTAAAACAGAACATCATTTAGAATCCCGTTCCGAAGTTCAACCGGAAGACTTCCGTTTCATCATAATCTTCTTTAACAATCGGGAAACCCAAATCAATATTAATCGGCCCCATCGGAGACTGCCATAAAATACCCGTTCCGACAGAAACCCGCGGTGTATTGTTATAATCAATCGTATTTTTCGCATAATGACCGTCAGGCTTGCCCAACATCCCCGCGTCGACGAAAACCTTTCCTTTGATACCGAATTCAGACGGCAACCCCAGCGGGAACATCAACTGTGTTGATGCCGTCAACCGCCAATCCCCGCCCAACGCATCTCCGGTTGCTTTATCGCGCGCCCCGACACCGGCAACATCAAAACCGCGTAAAGTCGAACCGCCTAAATAGTAACGATTGTTAATTCGAACGTCTTGATTCAATCCGTAAATATAACCGGCGCTGGCAGAAAAGGACAACACCCATTGATCCATTACTTCATAATATTTCGCCGCATTTGCGTTAACTCGGACAAATCGCGTATCGCCGCCGATACCGGCCAAGTCTAACCCTAAAGACGTATAAAAGCCTTCCGTCGGATTAAAAATGTTATCCCGCGTGTCATAGGATAAAACCTGACCAATCATGGAAACAACATTTTTACCTTCTTGTTCTTTAATGTAAATAGACGCATCATTGTCAATATCCGTTACATTGTCTTGCTGTAACGTATACTTCACCGTTTGGCGAACACGTTCCGAATAATCCCAACCCGAACGCAAAGCACCCCCGGTTGTCTTGGCTTTATAAGAACTGTCATCCGTATAATCCCGGTCAATATGGAACAAATCAAATCCGGCCGAAATCGGTTTGTCCATAAAATACGGATCCGTATAGCTTAAATCCACCTGTGTCTCACGCCCGGATGTCGAAGCCGTCACACCCACGATTTTACCCGTTCCCAAGAAATTTCTTTCTTGAACGCCGACCTCAAACAATAACCCGTCATACGTTGACCAGCCAATTCCCACATTGAACGCTCCGGTTGATTTTTCAGACACGTCAACGGCAATGTCCGTTTTATCCGGCGCATTGGCAACCGGCACCGTTTTTAAATTCACTTTATCAAAGTAACCTAAATTTTCAATCCGTTGCCGAGACCGGCGAATTTTATCCGTGTTAAACGGATCGCCTTCATTTAATCGAAACTCACGACGAATCACTTTGTCAAGCGTCCGACTGTTCCCCGTAATGTCAATGCGGTTTACGAAAACGCGCGCCCCTTCTTTTACTTTAAAAGTCACATCGGCAACCTGCGTTTTCGGATCTTTTTTAAACACCGGCGTAATTTCAACAAACGCATAGCCCTCGCGTCCCAGTTCATCCGTTATGTTTTGAATCGTTTCTTCAATATATTCGGCATTATAAACCTGGCCTTTTTTAAAGGTAATTTGCTTTTCCAGTTTCTGAGCATTGACTTCCGGCAAAGTGACTTGAATGTTCGCCGTTCCGAACCGATAACGTTTTCCTTCGTCCAAATCAAACGTCACAATGAAATTCTTTGTTTTTTCATCAGTTTGAACCGTCACGTCTTTAATTTCAAAATCCATATATCCTTTGCTGTAATAAAACCGGCGCAGCATTTCTTTGTCATACTCTAACCGATCCGGATCATATGTGTCGGTACTTGAAAAAAAGCGGTACCATTTCTTTTCTTTGCTGATAAGTTCTTCCTTTAAATCAGACGAGGAGAAATGTTTATTCCCGACAAAGCGAATTTTTTCAATGTAATTTTTAGGTCCTTCGTCAATTTTATAAACGATGTCAACGCGATTGCGGCTTTTGGTTTCAACATCCGTCGTAATTTGTGCCGAATACAACCCCATTCGTTGATAAATCGTTTTCAACCGCTTCACATCTTCACGTAATTTAGTCGGCGTATAAACGTCCCGCTCTTTCATATGGATTTCGTTCATCAAGACATTTTCTTCAATCTTATCATTCCCGTCAAAAGCAATATGTGCCACAATCGGCCGTTCATCAACCGTTATGACCAACGTATTTCCTTTGACATCCATTTTAACATCGGAAAAAAAGCCGGTTTTATAAAGCTCTTTTAATCCCTTATCCAGTTCGCTTTGAGAAACCTCGTCTCCCTTTTCAAACGGCAGATAAGACAAAACCGTAGCCGGCTCCATCCGCTGAACGCCTTTGACATCAATTGTTTTAATCGTGACATCCGCCCACACGGCAGAAGCCATCGTCAAAAAGGCACAGAGCAGAAAGCCGATTCTTTTCATCATAGACCAAAAATCCTTCCGATGACACGCGGCACATCTTTAAATAACGTAAAAGCGAAAATAAAAATCAAAACAGCCATTCCGACACGCAACAAAGCCATTTGAATCCGTTCGCTGACCGGCCGACGAATAACCGCTTCCACCGCATAAAGCGCTAAATGCCCGCCGTCCAATAACGGCACCGGCAACAAATTAACAAACCCGATACCGATAGACACTTGAATGACGAACAAAACAAAAGCCAAAAAGCCTGCTTTTGCCGCATCGCCAGACGCTTCCGCAATGCCGACAGGCCCACGCATATCATCTGCCGATCGTTTACCGGACAAAACCTGACCCAAATAAACAAGTGTATCAACCGTGATATCATAAGCCATTTCTGTTGCTTTGACAAACGCCATCGGCAACGCATACTTTTCAAAAGTCGGTTCAACATCCGCCGGCGCCACCACGCCGATTTGCGGCAATTCCCCGTCTTCCTTAATTTCCGGCAATACGTTCAAATCCAATGTTTCGGCACCGCGATGAATCGTCAAGACCATTTCTTTGCCGAATTTGGAAATAACAACGGCACGTTTTAAATCCGTAAAATCCGCAACCGGATTTTGATCAACCGCCACAATGACATCGCCTTTTTGAATGCCGGCCTTTTCGGCCACAGAACCGGCAATGACTTCGCCGACAACCGGTGGGATTCGCACATAACCAACTGTTGCCAAAATCACGGCCAAAGCAACAATTGCGAAAAAATAATTCATAAATGGTCCGGCGAAAATAATCAACGCTCTTTTCCACAAAGCCTGTGCCATAAATGTATGTTTTTTTTCTTCATCCGTTAATCCAGCATCCGATTTTTTCATGCTAGCCGCATCTTCGTCGCCGAGCATTTGAACATACCCGCCCAACGGAACGGCACACACACGCCATTCGGTACCTTTTTTATCGGTTCTGCTCCATAATTTCTTGCCAAACCCGATTGAAAAAGCCACAACTTGAACACCGCAACGACGTGCCGCAAAAAAATGCCCCCACTCATGCACAATCACAACAATGGATAAAACAAGCAAAAAAGACAGCAGGTAGCCGCCAAAAACAACCATATCCATCATAAAGCTAAAATCCCCAAGTTATTCAACAATAAAAACAAAGCAACAACCGGAGCCGCAAACAACAACCCGTCAACCCGGTCAAAAATACCGCCGTGTCCCGGAATCAAATTGCTGGAATCTTTCACATTTAAATAACGTTTAATGCTGGATTCAAAAATATCCCCGGCTTGTGATACCACCGCCAACAAAGCGCTTGACCCGACGAAAAAGGACATTGACATATTGCTTTGATAATGCAGATTCATAAACGAAACGAATTCATACGTGACAAAACAAGCCGACACAACACCCCCGATTAAACCGGCCCATGTTTTTTTCGGGCTGATTTTCGGAGCCAATTTCGGACCGCCGATGCTTTTTCCGAAAACGTATCCGCCGATGTCCGTTGCCCAAACCACAAATAACAGCCACAAAATAATATCGGAACTGTAGTCAAAATTAATGTAGCCGATGTAAATCATGCTCATTAACGGAATACAAATATAAAAAGTGCCGAAAGACAGCAAAACTTTTTTACCGGATTTAAAATAAACCAACAACGCCGAAAGCAAAATCATAATCAACGTTGTCGCCGGATAATCAGCCCCCATAAAAGCAACCATAACGGCTGTTGCCGCCAAAATAATCGCAATCGGAGATGTTTGTCCCGTAATCATTTTTTCCCATTCCCAAGCCATCACGGCTCCCATCAATGCGATTAAAATATTATAGGTCGGACCTAAATCACCGTCACCGTACAAAATCGCCGCCAAAACAACCGGCGCTAATATAACGGCAGAAACAATTCTTAAATATAAATTACTTTTCATCTTGGCTTCCTTTAAACATGAACGTTTTCATGAAGTATAAAGTTCTCTTTTTCGTTTGTCAAAAACATTCTTTTTATTTCCGTCGTTAAAATAAAAAGACATTATTTTTGAATGTGTAAGAGAATAATAACGGCATACGCGGTTATGCCGGGTTGAATTGTGCTTGATTTTAAGAAAGGAATCTTTTACCTTTGTCCCAAAGGAACCGGTTATGATTAAATTAACATCTAAAAGAAAACGATTGCTTTTAACAGCTTTATTGACCGTTTTTTTAACGGTTTTGCTCGCCCCCGTTTATTCTGATAACAATCTGTTCACCAGCATCTTTGACTCGACATACAACAACAAAATCGCGCGGGTCGATATCTTTAATGCCGGCACGGCCGACAATAAAATAGAAATTCTACCCCCCCCCCCCCCCATTACCACTTAAACGTGCAATATCCTGATTGGTGCCGTTATCAAAACGGTCAATGCAGCATGTTAGAAGCGAAAATATACCGCGATTGGCGAACATACACACTTCAATTTAAAGTTATTCATGACGGGTTGATTACCGTCGGGTTGCGAGGGCCGGACAAAGCTTCCCAACAAGTGCGTTTCCCTGTCATTGTTGATTACAAAGATATGCGAATAAACGGTCAGTCGGTTTTATCATCGACACAAAAAAATTGGCATGATGCGCCGTATAATTATTCTTTTTCAGCGCGCGACGGTGATATCATCACCCTGTCCTTTCAAACCCGAAAACACCATTTCCGTTTTTCCGATTTATTTTACTTTTATCATCTCAACATTCATTTATTGTTTTGTGTTTTTATTATTTCTTTTTTCATTTTTTATAAATTGGTTCAATATATTGCCCGTTTTAAAATAATTGAAAGAAACAGCCGGGTTGACATTATTTTCCTTTGTCTTTTCTTTCTTCTTTTATCAATACCGATGATGCGCCTTCATGATGATGATTGGCTTGCGGCCGAAAACCGAAAAGCACATCCGTATGTTCCGCTTTTTGTTAATCACCAATTTAATCCGACCTACGGAACACACGTCGAAAATTGGTTCAATGACCATTTCTTTGGCAGAACGCATTTGGTTCGTTTAAATGCCGTCATTCAAAAATTAAATCGAGTCATTTCCAATAAAGCCGCCGTTTTTGACACACAAACAAATTGGTTATTTAATGATTCCCAAATTAATCAGCATGTATTCCCGGATTATAATCAGGCCTTATTAAATTCATTAGAGCAGTTTCACACTTTCTTGTCCGAAAACGGGATTTCTTTTTATCTGTTCATCGTTCCCAGCAAGACCGATATTTATGCTGATTTTGTTCCCGGATATAAACAAATTCCACCGATTCAAAATGAAAACCAGATTCGTTTTTTGGAAAAAAAGGCGTCTTTTCCCGTTGTTTTTCCGATTGAAGTGCTTCGACAAGCGGCTCGAAAAGATTATGTTTACTTTAAAACGGAACACCATTGGACGGAATGGGGAGCCTTCATCGGATATCAGGCGTTAATGGAACGTATTCAAAAAGACTTCCCCAAGACCCCGATTGTCGAGGAAGCAGATTATGTTTCTTTTTATGACAAACGTGTTCGCGGCGACTGGGAACGCCAATTTACGCTGGGACAAACTTTTCAAATGATGAATTTGCCTTATTCTGCCGAAAAATTATTAGATACTGACTATAAATATTATACGCCGCTTCATGAAATAACGCCGACGATAACAGATATTCCCCACTACAAAATAAAATCCTTCCAAAATCCGAATCCGAAAGCGGCCTCTCTTAAAGTTTTTCTGTCCGGAACCAGCATGAATGAAAATTTATTGCAATTTTTACCCTACAGCTTCCGTCAGCTGACTTATTACCGGTTAAATAACGTTCAACATGTTTCATATCAAGACGGCTTTAAAATCATATCTAAATACAAAAACGATATTCTCACGATGAAGCCGGACATTTTTATTTTATCCATTAACTCGGAAAACATTCCCGAATTGTTAAATTTAATGAAAGAGTAAATCATGTTGTTTTCGTCCATGACTTTTATTTTTCTGTTTATGCCGATTGTCTGTGCAACCTATCTGTTGGCGAAAAAAAGTCTGCAAAACACGTTGCTATTGATTGCCAGTTTGATTTTTTATGCGTGGGGCGGCCCCAATTACCTCGCCATCATGCTGTTGACGATTTTAATCAACTACACGGGAGCTTTGTACATTGACCGAACGCAAACGCATAAAAAAGCTTTTTTAACTTTAACCGTCATCGCCAATCTCGGCATTTTAATTTACTTTAAATATTGTGCTTTTCTCATCGAAAATATCAATGGCTTATTGCCGTATGATCTTCCTTTGTTGGAAGTTATCATGCCCATCGGTATCTCTTTTTACACATTCCAAGCTATGAGTTATGTCATTGATGTTTATCGCGGTGAAGTAAAAGCCCAACGGAATATTTATAAACTGGCTCTTTATATCAGCTTGTTTCCGCAACTTGTCGCCGGCCCGATTGTCAAATATCACGATGTCGATCACCAGATTGACAACAGAACCGTCACCTTTCGCAAAGTCGCTTACGGAACGAAACGTTTTATTATCGGGTTATCCAAAAAAATGCTTTTAGCCAACACGTTGGGAGCCGTTGCAGATAAAATCTTTTCACAACCGGTTGACCAATTTGACAGCGCTACTGCATGGATAGGCGCCGTTGCCTATGCGTTGCAATTGTTCTATGATTTTTCGGGTTATTCGGATATGGCTATCGGGCTTGGATATATTTTTGGTTTCAAATTTTTGGAAAACTTTAATTATCCGTACATTTCCAGATCTATCACCGAGTTTTGGCGGCGGTGGCATATTTCATTGTCAACATGGTTCAAAGAATACTTATACATCCCGCTGGGCGGAAATCGTATTTCACCCATTCGAACATATGTGAATTTGTTTATTGTCTTTTTGGCAACGGGTATTTGGCACGGTGCCAGTTGGAACTTCATTGTTTGGGGATTGTGGAACGGTTTGTTCATTATCATCGAACGCATCACAAACTGGCATAAAAAAGACGGCCCCGTCATTCGGTTCATCCAACATGGATATACTATCTTTGTCTTTTTAATCGGATGGGTGATGTTCCGTGCACCAGATATAACATACGCTTGGGATTATTTGAAAAACATGTTTGGCTTTATTTCAAATCACAATATTGCTCACGATTTAATTTATTATGTCGACCATATTGAAATCATTGCTTTTGGTATTGCCATCATGTGTTCAATGCCGCTTTTCACAAAGATGTTAACGGTATCGGACAAACATGTTGTTTTGAAAAGCTTAATCAATGCTTGGTTGATTGTTTTATTTATTCTGTCAACGGCATTGATTGCTTCATCGACTTATAATCCGTTTATTTACTTCAGATTTTAAAAAAGCCCGAAAACGCCTTTTATTTCACTTTTCCGAACCGACGGTCGCGCGTACAGTAAGCTTCGATGGCTTTGTCCAGCTCTTCTTCTGTAAAATCAGGCCAATAAACCGGCGAAAAATACATTTCCGTATAAGCCAGCTGCCATAACAAAAAATTACTGATGCGTTGTTCACCGCTGGTGCGAATCATTAAATCCGGATCCGGAATGCCGGCCGTATCCAAAGCCGCTTCAATCGTCGCAGACGTTACATCCGACGGATTTAATTGTCCGACCTTGACCTGTTCAGCCAATCGTTTCATCGCACGCGTCAATTCATCCCGGCCACTGTAACTCAAAGCCAAAATCAAATGATATTGATTATGCATTCGCGTCGATTGTTCCAGCTTGTTCATTTGAGTTTGAATATCTTGCGGGAAACGCGTCCGATCGCCGATAAAATGAATGCGAACGGATTGCTTTTCCAATTCCGACAAATCTTTTTTCAAATACTGACGAAACAAATCCATTAATGTGTTTACTTCATCCGCCGGCCGTTTCCAATTTTCGGTCGAAAATGCATACAAAGTCACATGACGAATTCCACGTTTATGGGCAGCTTCCAAAATGCGCGTAACGGTTTGAGCGCCCTGCCGATGACCTTCCGTTCGCGGCAATCCTTTGGCCGTCGCCCACCGGCCGTTGCCGTCCATAATAATGGCGATGTGTTGGGGTGTTGATGTCATCCTAGACCTGTTTGATTTCCACTTCTTTTGCTTTTAACAGGGAATCCATTTCTTCAATTGCAGCATCCGTCATTTTTTGGATTTCGTCTTCATACCGTTTTTGGTCATCTTCCGAAATATCCCCGTCATTTTTCATCTTTTTGATTTTATCCAAAATGTCCCGGCGAATGTTACGCACGGCAACCCGGCTTTCTTCCGTATATTTTCCGGCCACTTTAGCCAACTCCACGCGCCGTTCTTCCGACAAAGGCGGCAACGGAATCCGAATTTGAACACCGTCATTCATCGGGTTTAATCCCAAATTCGCTTCCATAATACCTTTTTCAACATGCTTCAACAAGTTTTTATCCCACACGGAAACAGACAACATCCGCGCTTCCGGAACACTGACCGTTCCGACTTGATTCAGCGGAACCATCGCCCCGTACGCATTGACCATGACGCTGTCCAAAAGCCCCGTAGAAGCCCGTCCCGTCCGCAATCCGGCAAATTCCTTTTTCAACGCTTCAATCGATTTGCCAACGCGCACTTGCATGTCTTGTTTTAATTCATTAAATGTCATTATTCCCTCTCTTTATTGATTCGTCTTTTTCATAACAGTATACACGCCTTTGCCGAAAATTACATCCTTAAAAGCACCGGGACGGCTTTGATTGAAAACAATCACCGGCAAATCCGCATTGGCAGCCATTGACACAGCCGTCGCATCCATCACTTTTAATTTTCTGCTCAAAACATCATCATACGAAACAACGTCATACCGTTTTGCGTTCGGATTGGTTCTGGGATCCGAATCATAAATCCCGTCGACCTGTGTTGATTTCAAACACACATCACATTCCATTTCGGTTGCCCGCAACACCGCACAGGTATCTGTCGTAAAATAGGGATTACCCGTTCCGGCCGCAAAAATCACAATCCGATTTTTTTCCAAATGATGCAAAGCCCGCCGACGAATATAAGGTTCGGCTACCGCCGTAATCGGCAACGCTGACTGAACACGCGTATCAACGCCAGCCTTTTCCAAAGCTTCTTGCAACGCCATCGCATTCATCACTGTGGCCAGCATTCCAATATAATCCGCCGTCGCTCGGTTCATCCCGTTTGATGCGCCCGCCACGCCGCGGAAAATATTACCGCCGCCCACGACCAAACACAGTTGAACCCCGCAGTCATGCACGCTTTTAATTTCTTGAGCCAACCGATTCAACACCGGCGGGTCGATGGCATTTTTTTCACCCATCAGCCCTTCTCCCGAAATTTTTAACAACACACGCCGATAGCGGGGTTCTTCCGTCATTTTGTTTCTCCTTATCAAAGAAGACTATTTATTGAGCTGCGCATTCACCTCTGCTGCAAAGTCTTCTTGTTTCTTTTCGATGCCTTCGCCCAAAGCAAACCGGACATAGCCTTTTAATTCAACCGGCGCACCCAATTCTTTAGACGCTTCAGCAATGACATCTTTTACTTTTTTATCCGGATCCATGATGTACGCTTGTTCTAACAACACGACTTCTTCATAGAATTTGCGAATACGGCCTTCAATCATTTTTTCGATGATATTTTCCGGCTTGCCGGATTGTCTGGCTTGTTCCGAATAAATGGATTTTTCATGTTCAACAGCCGCTTTATCCAAGCTGTCAATATCAAGTGCCTGCGGTGCTGCTGCCGCAATATGCATTGCGATTTGTTTGGCGACTTCTTGTAATTTAGCCGCATCCGCATTGGATTCCAAAGCCACCAACACACCGATTTTTCCCAAATTCGGAGCCGCCGTGTTATGAATGTACGAAGCCACCACACCGTTTTCGACCGACAAAGCCGCCGTCCGACGCAAAGACATGTTTTCGCCGATTTTGGCAATCAAATCCGTCAAATTGTCGGCAATGGATTTCCCGTTTAATTGAGCTGCTTTTACTGCTTCCAAATCTCCGTTTTCCAAAGCAGCATCGACCATGTTCAATGCCATTTTTTGGAATTCATCGTTTTTCGCCACAAAGTCCGTTTCGGAATTGAGTTCAATAACGGCACCTTTTTTGCCGGTAGATTTGACACCGACTAACCCTTGAGAGGCAACACGGCTGGCTTTTTTCGCGGCAACGGACAAACCTTTTTTACGCAAATAATCAATAGCCCCTTCCAAATCACCGTTGGATTCCGTTAACGCCTTTTTGCATTCCATCATGCCGGCGCCTGTTTTTTCACGAAGTTCTTTTACAAGAGCTGCTGTAATTTCTGCCATTTTCTTTTTCCTTTTCTTCTTTTTTAAAAAGGGCAGCGACTTTGTGCCGCCGCCCTTGCCTATTCGTTTTACGCAAAATACGTATTCTTATTCAGCGGCTTGTTCCTGAACGGCAACTTCCTCTGTGACAACCGCTTCAACCGGCGCTTCTTCAGCCGCACCGACATCAACACCGGCCGCAGCCAATTCCGCTTGGATACCATCCAAAACAGCACCGGATACTAAATCACAGTACAATTGAATGGCGCGAATCGCATCATCATTGCCCGGAACCACGTAATCAATGTTATCCGGATTAGAATTGCTGTCGCAAATGGCAATGACGGGAATATTCAACCGGTTCGCTTCTTTAATCGCCAATTGTTCTTTTAACGTATCAATCACGAAAATAATGTCCGGGCGACCGTTCATATTTTGGATACCGCCCAAAGATGCAAACAACTTTTCACGTTCACGAGCCAAATTCAACCGTTCTTTCTTGGTTAATCCTTCCAATTCGCCTTTTTCGGCTTTGGCATCGATTTCCTTTAATCTTTTAATCGAACCGGAAACCGTTTTCCAGTTTGTGAGCATACCGCCCAACCAACGATGGTTCACATAAAAAGCGCCACACCGATTAGCCGCTTCCATCACAATCGGGGAAGCTTGATTTTTTGTTCCGACGAACAAAACTTTGCCGCCTTTGGCAGCCACTTCACGCACAGCTTCCAACGCTCTGTTCAACGCCGGAACCGTTTGTGTCAAATCCAAAATGTGAACACCGTCACGAACACCGTAGATATAGGGACCCATTTTCGGATTCCAACGGCGTGTATGGTGACCGTAATGAACACCTGCTTCAATCAATTGACGCATTGTAAATGTAGGAACTGACATGATAAAAATCCTTTCTTTTCCAGTTAATCCTCCGCAGAACATAGAAATCTGAAAACCCTTCAGACACCGGAGCGCACAAGTCAAACCCTGACCCAGCGAAATTCTGCGTGCGTTATGCAGGGTTCTTTATACATGATTCGCTTTTCTTTTGCAAGTGTTTTTTCTATTCTTTGACTTTCGGCGGATTTTCCGATATAATAAGGATTATATTGGCAAAACAACCCATCAAAAGTAAGGAAGTTTTATGACAGAACAAAATACGCACCAAATCTCCGGAAAAGAAGCATTCCACAGCTTTAACAACCGCTGTGTTTATTCTGATCAATTCGGGCGACGTCGGAAAACAGAACATACCGGCAAAGACGGCTCTCTGTTATTTACGGACGTCTTCAAATATGAATCGGATAAGGCAAAACGCCCCTATGAAATGAAACGGACATACGAAGGTCCGAACGGTCAAAAAACCATTGATACATTTACGACTCATTTGGGCGACGAAAAATCGTTTGTTTTTTATCGTATTAAGTCCCAAATGTACCGCAATGGGGAAAAAGTCCGAACCACTTATTATGATCCCGAAACACAAGGAAAAACAAAAGAACGCCTCTTTCGACGTGATAAAAACTCAGGCCTTTTGTTGATGACGGAAAACCTGTTCAACGAAAAAGGCAAAAAAATCAGCATGCGCCGAATGGTCAATCTGGGCGGCCGGTATTATGAACGCTCGCCGGAAGTTGATAAAAAATTGCATTTAAACACGCGGTCGACTTTACGTGCCACACTCGGCAAACGGCAAACCGTTAAAGCCATAAAAGCATTTTTCGACCGGTTGCGTTCAGGCAAATCAGCTTAAACCTGTTTGATTTCCTGAATACCCGGAACGGCGCGCAACGCTTGCATCGTTTCCGCAGATAACGCATAACCGCCGTCAAGCGCAACTTCCACATCCCACTCATCCACGTGCGGAATAAGGAAAACTTTGCCTTTACCGGAACCGTCTTGTTTTAAAATGGACTGAATCGGAGATAAACATGCCGGATCATCCATGTAAATCATAACGGAACTGCTGACTTTGGCAATTGCTTCGTTCAAATACTCGACAGCCTGCAAAATCATCCGAATTTCGTCTTCTTTCTTTTCGGCCTGAACCGAGAAAATCACCGGTTGGCCGGATTTTAATTTTTCCCGAGACTGTGCCAACGTTTCGGAAAAACACATCATTTCAAAAGTGCCTGATGTGTCTGACCCGGTAATGAACGCATATTTATTGCCGGATTTTTGCGAAATCCTTTCACGCATGTCGTTAACGATGCCCGCCAGCCGGACACGCACAGAACCAGCCATTTCAACTGTTTTGACCAATTCCGAAGACGGCATAATACGCAATCGTTCAAAACTTGATTCAAACGCATCCAACGGGTGAGCCGACAAATAAAATCCAATCGCTTCGGCTTCCATTTCCAATTTTTGCATCGACGGCCATTCGGGAATTTCCTCTAATGTAATATTTTGGATTTCCATGGCTTCACCGAACAACGAAATTTGAGAACTGCGCCGCTGCATGGCAATCGCGGCCGAATGCTGGCTTAATTTTTCCAAATTGTGGTGCAGCTTTGCCCGGTTCGGCTCCAAACAATCCAAAGCCCCTGATTTAATCAGGTTTTCGAAACAACGTTTATTCATCACCGATCCATCCACGCGGGCAATAAAGTCAACGATGTTTTTAAAAGGCCCGTTCTTTTCCCGTTCGGCAATCATGGATTGCATCGCTCCTTCGCCCACATTGCGCACAGCCGACATCGCATATCGAATGGCACCGTTTTCCACAGAAAAGTTCACTTGCGATTTATTCACATCCGGCGGTAAAATCGGGATATTCATCTTGGTCACGTCGCGTTTGAAAAAGCCCAGCTTATCCGTATCCGTCTTATCAAGCGTCATCGTCGCAGCCATAAATTCAACCGGATAATGCGCTTTTAAATAAGCCGTTTGATACGACACAAAGGCATACGCCGCCGCATGCGATTTATTAAACCCGTAACTGGCAAACTTTTCCATCAAGTCAAAGACTTCGGCTGCTTTTTCTTCGGGGACGCCTCTGGCTTTAGCACCGTCAATAAAGATAACGCGCTGTTTAACCATTTCTTCTTTTTTCTTTTTCCCCATAGCTCGGCGTAACAAGTCAGCGCCGCCCAAACTGTATCCGGCCATGACTTGAGCAATCTGCATCACTTGTTCTTGGTAAATCATAATGCCGTAGGTTTCTTTTAAAATTTCCTCCAACATCGGATGCAGATAATCCGGTTTTTCGGTACCGTGTTTGCGCGCAATGTAACTGGGGATGTTGCCCATCGGTCCCGGTCGGTACAAAGCCACGATAGCGACTAAATCTTCAATTTTATCCGGCGCCATGTCTTTTAAAATTTTGCGCATGCCCGCACTTTCAAATTGGAAGACACCGGATGTATCACCCTCTGACAACAAACGGAACGTTTCTTTGTCGTCCAACGGAATGTTAATCAAATCCAATTCAATCCCGCGCGGTTTTAAAAGCTCCAGCGTTTTGGCCAAAACCGTTAATGTTTTCAATCCCAAAAAGTCGAATTTAATCAAGCTCGCATCTTCCACGAACTTCATGTTAAATTGAGTCACCGGCATATCGGAATCCGGATCCTTGTAAATCGGCAAAATTTCATCCAACGGGTCGTGCCCGATAACGACCCCGGCCGCGTGAGTCGATGTATTGCGATACAATCCTTCCAACTGCAACGCATATTCCAACAATCGTTTGATTTGCGGTTCCCGATTTGCTTCCACTTCAAATGCCGGTTCGATTTCCAACACTTCTTTCAACGTGTACGGTTTGCCCTTTTCATTTAATCCGTTTGGCACCAATTTGGAAAGCCTGTCCACAACCGGATACGGAATTTGCAACACACGGCCGACATCTCGGATAACCGCTTTGGCCTGAAGCTGACCGAATGTCACAATCTGTGCCACATGATCAAACCCGTATTTTTCTTGAACATACTGAATGGTTTCACCGCGTCGCTCCTGACAAAAGTCCACATCAAAGTCCGGCATGGAAACCCGTTCCGGATTTAAAAACCGTTCAAACAGCAAATTAAATTTCAACGGATCAATATCCGTAATCGTCAATGCCCAAGCAACCACAGACCCTGCCCCGGATCCACGCCCCGGGCCAACCGGAATACCATGTGCTTTGGACCATTGAATAAAGTCGGAAACGATTAAAAAGTATCCGGGAAAGCCCATTTGTTTAATGATGCCCAGTTCGTATTCCATGCGGTCAGCATATTTTTTTCGATCTTCTTCCGACCGATTTTTCATCCGCTTTTCAAGGCCTTCATGCGCTTTTTTCACCAATAATTCATCTTCGGTCAACCCGCCGCAGTCGTATTGCGGGAAAGCCGCTTTCATCTTATGCAACATAAAGCCGCATCGTTTGGCAATTTGAACCGTATTTTGAATAGCTTCCGGCAAATCAGAAAACAATGTTTTCATTTCTTCGGCTGTTTTAAAGTAATGTTGAGACGTCACTTTGCGCCGGTCTTGTACATCTACATACGTTTTATCGGCAATGCACAGCAACGCATCGTGCGCTTCGTACATTTCCGGTTTTTTAAACAATACGTCATTTGTTGCAACCAACGGGATGTTATGTTTATAGGCCAAATCCAAAAAAGCATCTTCGGTTTGGCGTTCAATCGCCATTCCGTGACGCATTATTTCCATGTATAACCGATCGCCGAAAGCGTCTTTTAAGCGCAATAACAAACTTTCCGCTTTATCAGGCTGGCCGGACAAAATATATCGGCCAATCGGCCCTTGCGGCCCGCCTGTCAGCAAAATCAATCCTGAACTGAATTCTTCTAATTCCGGCAACGTCAGATGCGGAAAGGTCTGCTTTCCCTCGCCCATGTAATAATGATTAAACAGTTTCAACAGATTTTTATAGCCTGCCTCATTTTGAACCAACAGAACGATTTTATCCATCGGCGGGTTGATTTCTTCTTTTACGCTCGGCACATGTCCTGCTTCCGCTTCTTGTTTTAACAACAGTTGCGTTCCTAAAATCGGTTGGATTCCTGCCGCCGCACACGCATACGAAAAATCCATTCCGCCGAACAAGTTCGCCGTATCCGTAATCGCCATTGCCGGCATGTTGTTTTCCACACACGCATCAATCAGTTTGGGGATTTTCATTGCGCCTTCCAGCAACGAATATTGAGAATGAACATGTAAATGAATGAATTCGGGGGTCATAACAGCATCCTTACACAAACAACCAAATATGGTAATAAATCAAAGCCAATAAAACAGCTCCCAACAAACCGAAACTAAATCCGTAAAATTTGATTTTCGTTTTGGCTATCGAAGCGATAATGATTTGACCGATAAACAAGAAAATCATTAAAATTAAATCTGCCCGAAAGTAGTTGACATCATACGCATTCGTCGAAGATGTCGCCGCCCATTTAATCAATCCGCCGCCGATGAACAAAACACCCAAAAAGGACACGACAAAGCTGTATAAAAAGTACCGCGATAATTCCGTTAATTTATTCATTGTTCGAACGGCTTTGTTTGAAGCAGAAGACTTTTTTCGCATTTAAACTTCCTCCAACACCCCATTTACCAACTGAACACGCCGATCCATCTTGGCCGCTAACTCCGGATTATGCGTTGCAATCAAAGCCGACAAACCGGTTTCACGAACCAATGTCAACAACTCGGTAAACACTTTTTCACTGGTAACGGGATCCAAATTCCCCGTCGGTTCATCCGCCAACAACAATGACGGACTGTTCGCCAACGCCCGCGCAATGGCAACCCGCTGTTGTTCACCACCGGACAATTCACCGCTGCGATGCAGCATGCGATTTTTCAATCCCATTTTATCCAACAAAAAAACCGCCCGCTCTTCGGCTTGTTTTTTGGATTTTCCGGCAATCAACCGGGGCATCATCACATTTTCCAACGCCGAAAAATCAGGCAACAACAAATGGCTTTGATACACAAATCCCAAATACGCCCGCCGCATCAATGTGCGCTCTTTTTCGCTCATCTTTTCACACGCAACATTTGCTAAATGAATAGAACCGGAACTTGGTTGATCCAGCAATCCCGCAACATAAAGCATCGTTGATTTGCCCGACCCCGACGGCCCAACAAGTGCGACAATTTCGCCGGCCTGAATGTCCAAATTAACGCCTTTTAACACATGCAGCCGTTTATCGCCATCGCCAAACCATCGTTTGATTTGATGCAGTTTTAAAACAGGATTGCTCATACACACCGTCCTTCCTTAAAGACACGATTCGGACATTTCGCACATTGGTCTGCCGTCATTTCGACATCTTTTAAATCTTCGCCGGAACAAGGATAACAATACCCATATTCGCCTTGCATCGGTTTATGCGCCGGACATTCTTTTAACGCGCACATGTTATGAATCATTCGACGATTGGGGCAGCGCCGACACATATCGTAAGAGGTTTCAATCGGAAAGTCCCGCGCACAATCATAGCACCAACCGCGTTGATCTTGCATCGGTTGGTCAACCGGACATGTTTTGACGGCACATCGACCGGCAGAATTGATTTCCCGGTTCGGACATTTTGCACATTCCATCGCCGTCATATCAAAAGCATAGGGATTATCACACGCATAACACCATCCTTGTTTGTCTTGAAGCGGTTGATCCGGCGGACAAATTTTATCGCGAGATTGTGCCAAAACCGGCAACACGATGAAACAAAAAACAAAAATCCATTTAATCATTTTTCTTTTTCCTCCAAAAAAGAACTCCATCCACTTCCTTTTCCAGCCATCGTAAACTTTCATTCATACCGCAAGGCCTCCACCGGATCGGTTTTAGAGGCTTTCCATGACGGATACAACGTCGCCAAAAAGGACAAGCTCAATGCCATTACCGTTACCGCAATGACTTCTTTTACGTCTGTCTTGGACGGCAACTGGGATAAGAAATAAATTTCGGCCGAAAACAAATCTTGTCCGGCTAAACGGCCTAAAAATTGGCGGATTGGTTCAATGTTATAAGAAACCAACAAGCCGACCAATAACCCGGCTAATGTTCCGACGACACCGACGAATAAACCGTCTATCAAGAAAATCGCCATAATGGAGCGGCGGCTGGCTCCCATCGTGCGCAAAATAGCAATGTCTTTGCTTTTATCCCGCACCAACATAATCAATCCCGAAATAATATTAAACGCGGCAACGATAATAATAAGTGTCAAAATTAAAAACATCACATTGCGTTCCACTTCAATGGCGTTGAAAAAAGCCGAATTGGAATGTTTCCAATCCACAGCCACTTGCGAACGCGGTAACTTGGCAACAATTTCTTCCTGAACAAACGGCAACGCATTCATATCCGTGACAAAAATTTCAATTTGACTGATTTGCCCGTCATTCATTAAATATTTTTGCGCTTGTTCCAACGGCATAAAAATAAAATTAGCATCATATTCAAACATGCCGGTGTCAAACGTGCCAATGACTTCATACGATTTCATCCGCGGCATGGTTCCAAAAGCCGTCACATTTCCATTAGGTGAAATTAAATTTAATTTTTGACCGATACGCACCCCCATTTTGGACGCCAAACGATAACCTAAAATAATTTGATTATCCTGAAACGCATCCAAAGGCTTTCCTTGATAATTTGAAGAAAGCAACGGCCGCGCTTTAAAATCGGACGGTTTAACCCCGCGCAACAAAGCCCCTTGAGACACCAAATCCGATGAAGCCATGACTTGACCTTCCAAAATCGGCATCACCGCCGTCACCCCATGTATTTTTTGAAAATCCGTTATTTGCTTTTCATCCAAAGCAAACGTCGGCCCCCAAGAAGGATAAATGGCCATATGTCCGTTGATGCCCAGCACGCGCCCCATCAATTCGTCGCGAAAACCGTTCATCACGCTCATGACAATAATCAATGTTGCCACACCCAACATAATTCCCAAAAAAGAAAACCCGGCAATGACCGAAACAAAGCCCGTGCGTTTGCGTGCTTTTAAATACCGAAAGCCGACCAATCGTTCAAAAAGTGCCATGTACCGTATCCTTTGTTTGATTCTTTTTGAAGAGTAAAGGAAGTGGCGGAAAATAGCAAGTTATTTTCCAAAACTTTACACATCCGTTAAGAACTTTTTTAAAACTTTTTTACGGCCTTTATAATCAAAGCTGACTTCCACGCGATCCCCTTCATCCCGAATGACTGTCCCATCTCCGAAAGCTTCGTGATGAACGCGTTTCCCGAGTTTTGAAGACGGCTTTGAAGAAAACATCCCGGTTGAACGACCCCATGCGTAGCCCGTGTCGTCTTCAGATGCCTCTTCCCGACTCCCCATCGACCAATCCGACCCGATACTTGTCCAATCATCCGACCGGCCGTAAGAACCGAAACTGCCGTAATTGCCTTTTAATCCTTTGGCGCTTTGCATGTCAATGTGTTCTTCGGGCAGTTCATCAATAAACCGAGACGGTAATGCATTTTGCCATTGCCCGTACACACGCCGGTTGGATGCGAATGAAATACACGCCTTTTTGCGCGCCCGCGTCATACCGACATAAGCCAAACGACGTTCTTCTTCCAAAGCTTCCCGGCCGCCCTCATCCAAAGCTTTGGCATGCGGGAATAATCCTTCTTCCCATCCCGGCAAAAACACAATATCAAATTCCAATCCTTTGGAAGCATGCAACGTCATAACCGTAATTAAATCCTGCCCCGTGTCTTTGTCCGAATCCATCACCAAACTGGCATGCTCGATAAAGGCCGAAATATCTTCAAATTCTCCGGTCATTACGTTTTGCAATTCTTTTAAGTTTTCAAGTCGGCCTTCGGCTTCAATCGACTTATCCGTCCGCCACATGTTCATATAACCCGATTCTTCCAAAACACGCTTGGTCACTTCCTTTAACGGCATCATTGAAACCAACCCACGCCAATGCATAACATGGGTTTGAAACTCCGTCAACGTTCGTTTCGCCGCCGCTTTTAATTGAGCTTTATCAATGGCATCGAATAAAGACACATGATGCGCCACTGCATATTCCTGCAAAATCTTCATAGACGCTTCCCCGATACCGCGACGCGGTTTGTTCACAATACGCGCAAAGGCCAAATCATCGTTGGTGTTATTAATCAAGCGCAAATACGCAACGGCATCTTTGATTTCTTCCCGTTCATAGAATTTGAAATCACCGATAACCTGATACGGCAATCCGGCTTTGATAAGCTCTTCTTCAAACTCGCGCGTTTGAAATCCGGCACGAACCAACACGGCCATTTTGGAAAGCGGTGTCCCGGCACGCATAAAATCTTCAATCGATTCCACGACATGTTCCGCTTCTTCTTTCCCGTTCCAATAGCCTTTCACAGAGACCAACTCACCACTGCCGTCGCGTCCGGGCGCAACCCGCAGCGTTTTGCCGAGCCGCCCTTCGTTATTGGCAATCAACGCGGACGCTGCGCCTAAAATATGCGCCGTTGACCGATAGTTGCTTTCCAACCGAATAGTCTGTGCCGCCGGGAAATCTTTGGAAAACCGCAGGATATTTTCAACTTCCGCCCCGCGCCACGAATAAATAGACTGGTCATCATCCCCGACACAGCATAAATTCCCGGATCCCATCGCCAATAACCGCAACCACAAATACTGCGCTACGTTCGTATCTTGATATTCATCCACCAAAATGTATTTGAATTGTTTTTGATAGTAACCCGCAATATCCGGCCGACTTTTGAATATTTCCAACGGTTGTAACAACAAATCGCCGAAATCAACCGCAT
>CALGXF010000027.1 GCA_937935995.1 uncultured Alphaproteobacteria bacterium | reverse complement strand
TTCCGATCTCCCCCCCACCTTGTCAAGCCTAAAAACGCCCTTTTACAACATTTTTTCATAACAGGATTCTTATTTGATGATGAATTCGAAACAAAACTTGCATCTGATGGCCGTTCTTTATATACTGATGAAAACAACAAAAGGATAAATGATGAGCTATCGTGAAATCGTATGGGATACGGAAACAACCGGGTTGGATCCGTTTTCGGGAGACAAGATTGTTGAAATCGGCGCCGTTGAATTAATTAATCATGTGCGAACCGGCAAAAATTACCATCAATATATCAATCCGATGCGCTCTATGAGCGAGGAAGTCATCCGTGTACACGGCTTAACGGAAGAATTTTTGTCTGACAAACCGACTTTTGAAGAAATTTGCGATGATTTTTTAGCGTTTATCGGCACAGATGCTGATCTTGTGGCCCATAACGCTACCTTTGATATGAAATTTTTGAATTACGAGTTGCAACAGGTCAATCGCCCGTCTATCGGCAACGACCGCGTTGTAGACACGTTGGTTATTGCCAAAAAACGTTTTCCGGGTATGCGCGTCAATTTGGATGAGCTGTGCCGCCGCTTTAATGTTGACAATTCGGCTCGAACGGTTCACGGCGCTTTGTTGGATGCGGAGTTGTTGGCTGATGTGTATTTGGAGCTTTTGGGCGGCAAAGAACCGGGCTTGATTTTGTCTCAAGAAGACGATTTCATGAATGCGCCCGAACCTGATGCGATTGCGCCGCAAAAAGAATTCAGACCGGCACGCTTGTTTCCGTTAAACGAAGCGGATTATCAAAATCATTTGGCGTTTATTCAAACGATTAAAGACGCTATGTGGTTGAAAGGAGACTCTGATGAAACGTCAAACGTTGGTTAACGGGTTGGTGGTCGGAGCAGGGCTGATGCTTTGTTTTCACCCGGTTCACGCCCAAATGATTGACATGATGGGCAACATCGGCGTATCAGGAACGTTGATGCAACAAGATGCTCAACATATCGGGGCTATGAATAAAAGCATGCGGTCACACCGGCTGATGGACGACTTAACCTTGAAAACAGCGGAAATCTTGACGACTTATATGGGCGACTATCGCTCTATGCCGACCCAGACGATAACAAGTGCCGGGACACGCGTCACATTTCAACCGGATGCGTCGGGAAAAAGCTTTACGGCATCCATGAAGGACGTTCCGTTGGCGCTTTGCCAACAAATTTTGAAACGCCGGTGGGAGGGATTGACGAGTGTGCGCTTGAACGGTCAGAAAGAAACATCTCTACAACAAAGCGCTTCCCAGTGCCAAGCGAAAAACTCAATTTCTCTTATTTTTCAATAAGATAATTTTATTTTTTAACGTGTCCGACGGCAAACCATTGGAAACTTTTGCCTCTTTCAGGTTTATCATACCCGGATAAACAGCATCCGCCAAACTTCATTTGCACCACAGGTGACACGCACCCAGTACCACACGCGCCGTTTCTCGTTTGACATTCAACCGTTCGACGCGCCGCTGCTCGCGCACCCTGATATTCCATTGTCTAATATCTCATCGTTTTGAACGCCTTGTTTGGCACACCACCGTTCAATGCCCCGCCATTCGACATCCCATCGTCCACCATCGCGCCATCCGACACCCGCTCCAGTTTGCCCGCCGCATCAGCCGAAATAAACTTATCAAACGCCCCCTGATAAAATCCACCTGAACCCAACCCGACAGCAGCCATCCAACCGCAAACCGTCATTGCTTCTGTGTTCATCTCCTGTATCCAATGTCCCAATCACACGCCCCTTTGCCCGACAATACCCAAGACGCAGCCACCGACACGCGGACACCACCCGTTCTCTTTCCCGACCAATGAAGAGCAGGGCGATTGAATGTTTTTTAAAGGTCGATAAATCAATAACTTCTCAAATTTTTTCATTTTTTGAAAAGAAGTCCTTTACAAACACCCTCTTTTTCGTTAAAAATGTTTCACATGAAACAAAATAAAAATCAAAATATTTCTTCAATCATCGCTTCCGACTTGTTTCACGTGAAACAAAGCGAACTTTTGACACAAAAAACAAAAGAAAAGTTCAAAATTTACGAAGAAATTTTAAAAAAATGGCAAAAATCAATTAATCTCGTCTCAAAAAACACCTTAAATGAAATTTGGACGCGCCATTTTTGGGATTCAATTCAATTATATCCGCTCATCCCGGCAACAGCACACACATTGATTGACATGGGGTCAGGCGCCGGTTTTCCAGGTCTGGCACTGGCTATCATGGATGACGAAGCTCAAAATCGGTCTTTGCGCCAACAAGTACCGCAAGCCACTCCTTTGTCCGTTCATTTGATTGAAAGCGACACGCGCAAAGGTCTTTTCATGAAAGAAGTCATTCGTCAATTAGGCCTGACAAACGTCGTCGTTCATACGTGCCGGATAGAAAAGGCACCGCCTTTAACGGCCGATGTTATCACGGCGCGCGCGTTGGCTGACACACTACAATTGCTGGCTTGGGCTGCCCCGTTTATGACCCCTCAAACACATTGCTTGTTTTTAAAAGGCGCCGGTGCCTTGGATGAAATAAAAGGATTGGAAACGCGTTATGAAATAACGTGCGTTCCCAGTCAAACAGCGCCGGACAGCCTGATTCTTCATGTTCAAAACAAAGGAGTTTCAAATGGAATCACCTCAACAAACCCATAAACCGCGTGTGTTTTCCATCGCTAACCAAAAGGGCGGCGTCGGTAAAACAACAACAGCCGTTAATTTGGCCACAGCGGTGTCATCGCTCAAGAAAAAAGTGCTTTTGATTGACTTGGATGCGCAAGGCAATGCCACCATCAGTCTCGGCATTTCGCGACAAGGCAAAACGCACACGTCTTATACTGTTTTAACCGGACAGGATTCCATTCAAAATGCCGTTGTTGAAACGGCTATTCCGTATTTGTACGTGCTGCCGTCTGCCAAAGAATTGTTGGGATTAGACATTGAATTGGCGCATGTTGAAAAGCCTCAATTTTTCTTGAAAGATGCGCTGAATGCGCCGGAATTGGACATTGATTATGTGTTCATCGATTGCCCGCCGGCCGTTGGATTAACCACCGTCAATGCTTTAACGGCGTCAAATGCCGTCATCGTGCCAATTCAATGCGAATATTTGGCTTTGGAAGGGGTGGCTGATTTGATTAAAACCATTGAACGCGTGCGGAAAAACTTTAATGCGCAACTGGACTTACACGGTGTTTTATTAACAATGTTTGACGGCCGCAGCCGGTTGTCCGGGTCGGTTGCCGAAGATGTGCGCCGCTTTTTCGGCGATAAAGTATATGAAGCGGTCATTCCGCGTAATGTGCGGATTCCCGAAGCACCGTCTCATGGTAAACCGGTTTTATTATACGATTGGAAATGCACCGGATCGCAAGCATACATTCGTTTGGCTGCCGAATTTTTGAAAAGAGAAAAGGAGATTTTGAAAAATGGATAACCGTATCGGATTAGGCAAAGGCTTATCGGCTATTATGGGCGAAATCGAGGACGAAAAAACCTTCTCTAAACCGCAGAAATCTGCCGGAATTGAAATGATTGACCTGAACCGGCTTTTTCCGGGAAAATATCAACCGCGCCGCACGTTCAAACCTGAAGAATTATCGGATTTAGTCGCATCCATTCAAACCAAAGGCGTTTTGCAACCGTTGTTGGTTCGGTTGCGTCCGGGGTCGTCTGATACGTATGAAATCATCGCCGGCGAGCGGCGGTGGCGCGCGTCCAAAGAAGCCGGCATTCGGGAAGTCCCCGTTATTATCAAAGATTTTTCGGATAAAGAAACCCTTGAAGTTGCTTTAATTGAAAACTTGCAACGCCAAGATTTGAACCCGTTGGAAGAAGCGCAAGGCTATCATCGATTGTTGCAAGAATTTCATCACACGCAAGAAGAATTAGCCGGTGTTGTCGGTAAAAGCCGGTCTCATGTGGCGAATATGATGCGTTTGTTGGAATTGCCGGACAGCGTGAAGCAATATGTGGAAGAGGGGGCTTTATCGGCCGGGCATGCGCGGGCTTTACTGAACGCCAAAAATCCGGAAAAATTGGCTAAAAAAGTCATGGAGCAGGGCTTAAACGTCCGTCAAACGGAACAACTGGCTATGACGGAAGGCGAAAAGAAACCGCGTGCCGCTCAAACAGTATCGGTCGGCGGTCGTAAAGACAACGATATTATGGCTTTGGAAGCGGAATTGTCGTCTTTATTAAAAACAAACGTCACGATTAAATGGTCAGGCCGAAACGGGAAAATCACGATTGAATGCAATGATTTGGAAAAATTAGATCAAGTGTTGCAACGATTGACAACCGGCGGCCCTGTTTCTGATTAACAGATTGATTTTATTATAAAAAACGGCATTCAATAAGGCCCCATCAGGTCAACATTTTACGAACCCGATTGTTCAAACGGGAACGGTGTGACGCCTGGTGTCGCATCCGGCACGGGCGGTCAGTGGGGACGGCCTGTGCAGTCGTCCGGCGCGGGGGTTCGGCGCGGGGGTTCGGCGTGGGTGTTTGGTGCGGATATTCGGCGCGGGCTTTTGGCGCGTGGTTTTGGTGCGGATATTCGGCGCGGGTGTTTGGCGCGTGGTTTTGGCGCGGGTGTTTGGCGCGTGGTTTTGGTGCGGGTGTTTGGCGCGTGGTTTTGGTGCGGGTGTTCGGTGCGGGTATTCGATACGGGAACTTTTGGCGCGGGGGCTAGCAATTTTGCGCGACGTAGGCGGTTAACAGGAGTCTGCGCGTGGCGTTGGGTGGGGGTACGGTCGTTTAATGCGGCAGTACTGTGTGGAGCGAGTGCGTCATACAAGCGTACGAACGTTTGACGGTGATGCGGATGTGTCGTGTGGACGTCCAACGCGAAGTTTGGTGGCGGTTTGGGTGCGTCGCGCGGGCGGCCGATGCAAACTTTGGCGATAGTGCAGGGGGTTGACATGGCGTGCAGTGTGGGAATGTAGTGCGGTCGTCAGATACGGGCGTCCGGTGCCGATGTTCAGTGTGGAGCAGGCATGCGGGGAAGACATACAGAAAAATGTACAGACTTCGCGGTTGAAAAGAACATAGGCCGTGATTTGGGCAATGTATGTCAGTGTTCAGGAGCGCGTGTCAGTGTCTCGGGCAACATGTGCCGGCGCTCAAAAGGATGTGGTGTAGTCGTTCGGGGCGTCTAGCATGGTCGTCTGGTACGGTTGTCCGATGCGTGTGTTTGCCAGGGACGCGGTGTAAGGATGTGGGCGCGGGCGCAGACGGGGTGGGGTGTTCGATGCGGACATTTTGCCATTTTACGCAGGGCAGGCGTACAGTGTGCGCGTTTGTGGAGAATGTCTGGAGTACCGTTCGGCGAATCCCCTTGTGTCAGTCGATATTTGGTATATAAAGGGATATATCGCCCTTTTCAAGGGTCACATCTGATTGAATTTGATGGCGGAACCATGTTTCTTGCCGTTTGGCATAAGCACGCGTCTTTTTAATCGCTTGATAAATTGCTTCATTTAACGTTATTTCGCCCCGTGAACAAGATATCATTTCTTGAACGCCGATTGCTTTGAAAACACCGCCGCTCATTGTCGGATTTTTCTTTAATAAATCAAGAACTTGTTTAAATGCGCCTAATTCCATCATGCGCTGAAATCTGTAATTACATTGTAAATACAATTGTTCGCGAGGCGGCTGGATGAGAATGGTCGTAAAATCACCATCGTACAAATACGTTCGCGGTTGTTGCTGCCAATACGTAATCGGCTTACCGGTTGCTTTCAATACTTCCCAAGCACGCATCAATCGCTGCGGGTCTTGAAACGGGAAATCAGGCAAAGCCGCCCGCAGTTCTTCAATCGGCATTTGCCGAACTTGCGCACGAATTTCCGGCGGAATATCCGGAATAGAGGCAAAACCGCTTATCAGGCTTTTCAAATAAAGCCCCGTTCCGCCGACAACAATCGGTACATCAATGCTTTCCAATAACGGCTTGACTTTTGCGCCCCACTCGACAAAAGAACTGTGCGCATACGCATCCAAATAACCATACAAATGATGCGGCACGCCTTCCATTTCCAACGGATCCGGCCGAGCCGTTAAAATCGGCACATCTTCATAAACTTGCATTGAATCGGCATTAATAATTTCTCCGCCCAGAACATGCGCTAAATCCAAGCTGAACCGAGACTTGCCGGACGCTGTCGGTCCCATCACAATATAAATTTTTTTTCGTTTCATGCTTTTATTTTAAAAAGATTTCGTTTATAAAAGATTAAGAAAATGACAAACAGATACGCTTTTTTATCCACAGAAAAACACTGTCAAACCGCTTGGTCAGGGCAGATTTTCGCAATGCCGCCGGCAAAAGACGTTAAATCCGCTTTGCTGTCGGATATTCTTTGCCGCCAAAACGGAACACCGGTTCAGGCCGGAAAAGCCCCTTTGTTGGCTTTAGGCATTTTATGCGACGGGCCGGTTTGTGAAGAAGCCGTTCAACAAGCCGGCGTTTATGGTGCCGATGCGTGGCGTTTGGCGCAGATTTTGGAAAAAGAGCCAACACGATTAGCGCCTTATTGGCGGCTTGTCCAAAAATGGTTTCATCTGTTTCAAAAAACAGAACATGCTTCTTGCGATGTAATTACAAAGGAATTACAATTTATGCCGGAAACGGTTGCTTTAGCAAAGGCTGTGCGTCAACATGATTTTTATCATACCCTCACATGTACACGCGAAGCACTCAAAAATCCGGCGTTTCCGCGCAGCGTTGCGGCGGCTGTGTTAGCGCCTTTTGTGCCGCACCTGTTATTTTCTTATTTGCCGGATGCCCCGTCTGTTTACGCAGCTTTGCGGGCTTTTACGGGACAAGCGGTTGCTTTGCAAGTAAATGGCCGTTTTGTGCAAATGATGCCGGTCGCTACGGATGATTTTGAACAGATTCGAAAAGAAGCCTTGAAAAGTCCGCGCATCCAACGTAAAATAGCAAAACGGTCCGTTCAAAATTGTATTTATGTTCCGGGAAAGGTATTCAATGTCATTTGTTAAGGTCAGCTTTATCATCGGCTTTTTATTCCTCGCGGCGTGCGGGTTTCAACCGATTTATTACACGCCCAAAGGAGAAACTTCCGTTCAGTCTTTGACGGCTCAAATTCGCATTCTGCCTATTCCGGAAGAAACAGGGCGTTTGATGGTTCAAACATTGAAAAACACGTTGAACCCCGAAAATTTATCGGTCGCGAAAACGTATGATTTAGGCGTGCAATTATCCAAGCATGTCAACACGGATCAAGGTATTTTAAACGACAACACGTCAACGCGAGCAACCATGACGATGACAGCTTCGTACGTGTTGCGCGACAAAGAAGGCCGAACCGTCATCAGCGACAGCACGTTTGCAATGGCCAGTTACAACATTTTAACGGTGCCTTATTCGACGGTGACGGCTGAACAAGCGACCGAACGCCGATTGATTAAGATTTTGGCGGAAAAGATTTCTTTACGCATGGCTAATTATTTCAAGACACAAACCGATGAAACTGAAAAGTCCGCAAATTAAAACGCTTGCCTCGACAATTCAAAAAGAATTGAAAGGCTTTTTGGTCTACGGGCCGGACACAGGTGCTGTGAAAGAAACGGCGCAAGCTGTCATCGACTTATTAAATCCGGTAAAAGACCCGTATGCAGTCGTTTCAATAACGACAGACCGGTTAAAAGAAACGCCGACGTTGTTTTGGGATGAAGTCAATGCAATTTCTATGTTCGGCGGGCGGCGCATTATTTGGTTTAAAAATCCGACGGATGCTTTTACGGCCGAGTGGGAGACTTTTTTAAAAACATCTCAAAGCGATGCTTTTGTGGTGATGACGTCTGATACGCTGAACACGAAATCAAAGCTGGTGAAAGCGTGTGACGAAGCGGACAAAGCCGGCTGTGTGGCTTGTTACCCGGAAACTGAACAAGACACGAAACAAACGATTTTAAGCACGCTGTCGGCGGCCGGATATTTAATTGATCCGGATGCGCTTTCTTTGTTTGCGTCGTATTTGGGCGCGGATAAAGCGGTGACGCGCTCTGAAATCAACAAGCTGATGATTTATTTGGGCGCGCAAAAACAAGTTCATGTGTCGGATATTCAAGCCAACATCGGGAACGGTGCTTCGGTGACGATAGATGACATGATTTATGCGGCTTTCAGCGGGAACCACAGCCAAGTTCAACGCGTTTATACGATTTTGTTGCAAGAAGGGTCTCAACCGGTGATGATGGTGCGCAGTTTTATCAATAAAGCCGATCAATTGATGATTGTTTTATCTAAAATAAAACGCGGAGAACCGGTAGATGCGGCCATAAAAGGGACTTATCCGTTTATTCCGTTTCAATATGCGCCGACTTGGAAAAAAATCGTTTTAGGTTGGAATGAAACAGCGGCGGCTGATGCGTTGGCTTTGTTGTTGCAGGCAGAAAAAGACTGTAAATCGGGTTTGCCGGCCGAGATTATTTTGAATCGCGCTCTGACGTCGGTAACGGCTGCGGGGCGCAAATTCATGAGCGCGCGCCCGTTTTAAAAGAAAGCCCGATTTGTCGAGGGTGTCCATCTTTTTTCCCAACCTGTTGACGGATTTTTGGGGATGCGGTTTTCACATGACCTTTTTCCGGCGGACCACCCGGATTTTTTTGGGGAGATGCTCTCCTTTCCCTCGAGAGCCGCCCGAATTTCTTTGGGGCGCACGGGCGGCTCTTTGATAGAGAAACGGGAATTCCTTTCGTTTGTAAAAAAGATTGCCTTTTGATGATAATCCCTTTAAACTAGGTATGTCATCGGGTATGCCGATGATGGGATTCGAAAGTCTCTTTTCAGTGAACATCCTCCGAGTTTCGGGGGAGTGCGTGAATATATTGAATAAACGCAGCCGCTCACTGAACGGCCTTTCGAACTCCCCCACCTTGTTTTTATCAAGGTGGGTTTTGTTTCACTACAAAAAAGGAGTTTTGAAAATGAATAAAGAAGCCAAAACATATATGCGTCAAGCATCACAAATCGAAACCGATGTAAAAGCGGCAGCAATACACGCTTTGCATCATTTGCGTAAGGAAAAGGGTCTGACGTTATCGGAATTATCTTATTTAACGGAAAGTTCTGTTGATACGTTGGACAGGATAGAAGTCGGGCGGCACGGGTTGTCATTTTACATGATATGCCTTTTGGCGAGCATTTATGGTAAATCCGTCCGTATCGTATTTGAATAGATGTCGTCCTTTCTTTTCCCGAGAGCCGCCCGAATTTCTTCGGGCGCACGGGCGGCTCTCGGGGAAGTGTGGCAAAACAGCGCTCCAAAAATCCGGCGGTGGGTTGAACGGTTCATGGGGAAAAACGGCACGTGTGCGGCGGACAACTTTCCCCTTCAACGTGTGCGGCGGTGGTGCGGGGATGGCATGTTCGGGCGCGGTTTTGGGAATAAATGTGCGGTGCAAAATAGGGTTCTGGGGTCGTTTTGTAGGAAAAAGCAATCATCCCCTTTTCTATCAAAGAGCCGCCCGCGCGCCCGAAGAATTTCGGGCGGCTCTTTGAGGAAGAGGAGCGCATCATCCCCAAAAAACTCGGCAGCATGTTTGTTTTAACAACTGGCGTGCATGCATTGGCCGTTTTGATGCCATTCATGGCATTGCGGTTGAGCACATGTCGGGTCGCATGTTCCCGTAAAACACTGGCCGTTTTGGTACCAATCGGTACACATAAATTGTTGGCATGGATCGCATGTTGTTTGAGCGCATTGACCGTTTTCGTACCATTCGATACATGTCGGAAAATCGCATATTTCGGCTTGAACCGAAAAAGACGTTACCAGGCCGATCATCAACCATAAGCTTGTTTTCATGAAAGCACCTCCTTTAACAAAGGACGTAGCAACATCATCAACAAAAGACAACCTATTTTTTAGTCGCTGCCGGCAGGTATTCGGATAAAAAAGCCGTCAAAGAAGCCATCGGCAAACCGCGTATCGATTCAATCGTCCCATCGATTTCTTCAAACAAATCAGGGCTTTCTTCAATTTTGAACCCGCCCAAACATCCCAGCACATCAGCGCCTTTTTCCCGCACATAAGCGTCAATTTCATCCGCCGTCAAAGCTTTGACTTTCAACCAATTGACATCCGTTTGCGCCCAAATAATTTGATGATTTTGCATCAAAACCGCCGCCGTCACCAACCGATGCTTCTTGCCGGCCAAACGCGTTAAACTGGCACGCACAGCCTCTATCGTTTCGGGCTTTTCCAACCAAACACCGTCACAATCCAACATTTGGTCGCACCCGATCACCACATCATTTGGAAACAAAGCACTGACTTGTCGTGCCTTTGCCGCCGCCAATAACATCGCCATTTCGGCCGCATCTAAATCCGGATGATGCGCTTTAATCCGCCGTTCATCCACGTGCGATGGATGCGCTTGAAAGGCAATATTCGCCTCTGTCAACAAAGCCCGGCGCGTCGCACTGCCGGATGCTAAAATCACGTGTGGATAATGTGGATAACTTGGCATCCATTCGCTCCCTTTGTTTACTTATCCCAAAAAATACACACCTCATCCCCAATTCTACCCACATGCGGATTATTTTTTGAACCGGTCTGTGGATAACGGGGATAACTACTTATCAGGCGATTGTATCCTTTTAAAATCCAAAAAGCAAGCTGTGGATAAAACGGTGAATAACCGGCGCACAAAAGGATATCCACATTATCCACAGGGATATACTACTACTACTATATTTTTATTATGTAATAGTAGGGGAAGCGAATTGTGGATAACTTTAAATCAAAATCGGCACCGCAACCGTAAAGGTCGTTCCTTGCTTGGCAGAGCTGGTTACCGTCAATGTCCCGTCATATTGTTCAATCAGTTGAGACGTAATCGCCAATCCCAATCCGGTACCGGGAACGGACTTGCCTTTTTGCTCTATTCTGAAAAAGCGTTCACAAAGGCGTGGAATGTCATCTTCGCGAATGGGGTTACCCATGTTATGCACAGACACCTTTAGCCACTGTATGGTCATAAAAACCGGCTTTCCGTCGATGTCTCGGATAATAGGTTCCCCCTTTTCCAAAAAAGTCGTTACCGTAATCGAACTGCGTGCGCGTCCGTACTTAATCGCATTGTCTATCAAGTTTTGGAAAATCCGTAAAAAATCCGCCGACCGGCCTTTAACAGGCGGCGTTTCATGCAATTGAGACAAAATGATTTTTTTGTGATGCGCTTTGGCTTTGGTTTCCAACCCTTGAATCACGGATTTTAAAACTTCGGACACCAAAACCGTTTCATCTTTCGGCGCTTCTTCGTTCAACTGTATCCGTGACAAAGCCAATAAATCTTGCACCAAATCCGTCATGTGCCGCGTTTGTTCCGCCATCATCGGCAAAAATTGAGCCTGTGCCTGTGCATCGTCTTTGGCCGGCCCTTGCAACGTTTCAATAAAGCCCGATAAAACCGACAACGGCGTTTTTAATTCGTGACTGGCGTTGGCAAAAAATGCGGTCTGGCTTTTTTCCAAAACCTTAAAAGCCGTAATATCTTGCAACACCATCACCGCCGTCGCACCGTTTTTGGTCATGTTCGGCAGCTTTTCTATCAACGCCTTTAAGTAAAGCGTTTTTTTGTTCTTTTTAAAAACAGTTTCAACGGTTTCTTGTTCCGAAGGACCGCAAACGACGGCTTTAGCCTTTAAAATCAAAGGCCCTTTCGCAAACAATTCATCCAACTTTTTCAACGGGGCGCCACCGCCCAGCATTTGCCGTGCGGCCAGATTCGCACTGACAATAACGCTGTCTTCGTTCAACATGATCAAAGCATCGGGCAAGTTTTCCAAAATCGCGCCGTCTGACAAAGTTTGCGCTTCCAACAGTTTGTTTTTCACCAACCAAGACATTTTAATTTGATTAAAGGATTCGAAAATCTTAAAGATTTCCCGGCGCCGGCTGACAAATCGAGGCGCTTCGGTTGTCGGCCCGCCGGACGCTTCGGATTTCAAATAACGTACCAAGTGTTCTAATTCTTTGAAAAACGGCCGCGCCAGAAAAAAAGTCAGCACAAATGCCAAACAAAACCCGATTAAAGCGGCGATCGGTTTGATTTCTCCGAAAATTACCAATAAAATAAGAGAAATCCCTGTCGGAAAAGTGAACAAAAGAACCCTGTCAAAGGACGGAAATACAAGTTCTTTTGTATTTTTTGTTTTTTTTGTCATATTATTTTTACATCATCTTTGTTGATTTTTAGTTTCTTTTAGTTTATGCTCATCGGCATGACAAAGCAAACAGAAAAAGTTACAAAAGAAAGCAAAGTGACGCCGATGATGGCGCAATACCTGAAAACAAAGCAGGAACACCCGGATTATTTGTTGTTTTACCGGATGGGTGATTTTTATGAATTGTTTTTCGAGGATGCGGTTACGGCGTCGAAAGCATTGGATATTACGCTGACGAAGCGCGGCAAACACGAAGGCAAAGACATTCCGATGTGCGGTGTGCCGTTTCATGCGTATGAATCGTATTTGGCACGGTTGGTGAAATCGGGGTACAAAGTTGCCATTTGTGAACAGCTTGAATCCCCTGAAGAAGCAAAAAAGCGCGGGTCGAGCAGTTGTGTGCGGCGGGGCGTGATTCGGTTGGTAACGCCGGGAACGTTGACCGAAGACACGTTGTTGGAATCCGATAAACACAATTATTTGTTGGTGGCTTTTCAGGATGCCACGCATGTGGGATTGGCTTGGGCAGACTTGTCTACCGGCGATTTTTTCACGCAATCTGTGTTGCCGGGCGAATTTATTTCAACGTTGGAACGGTTGAACCCGGGCGAAATCATTGTGTCCGATAAGATGGATCGCAGTGAAGCGTTTGAAGCGCCTTTGATGGAATATGGAGATATTACGACCATTATTCCCCATGTGCGGTTTTCTTATTTAAACAGCAAAGAGCGGTTGGAAAAAACGTTTAACGTGCATACGTTGGAGGCTTTCGGGGCTTTCACGCGGGCGGAATTAACGGCAGCGGGAACGCTTTTGGATTATATCTTTTTAACCCAAAAAGGCAATTTGCCGAATTTAAAACAACCGACCCGGTTGAACGAAGAACGATTAATGGGTATTGATGCGTCGACGCGGCGCAGTTTGGAATTGTTTAAATCTTCGTCCGGTGACAGAAACGGCAAAAGTTTGTTCCAAATCATGAATAAAACCATGACTCATCCGGGGGCTCGGCTGTTGGCGGATTTTTTGGCGGCACCGATTAAGGATGTGGATGAAATTAATTCTCGGCTGGAATGCGTTGACTTTTTCGTCGGCGCCGGTGAAGTTCGCAAAAATGCGCGCGATATGTTAAAAGGATTGCCGGATATCGACCGGGCTTTGTCTCGGCTGTTAATCGGGCGTGGCGGGCCGCGCGATTTGGCGGTTATTCGGGATACGTTGAAAATCATTCCGAAATTTAGGTTGTTATTCGCGCATTCGATGGTACCGGAAACGCTTCATTTTTACATGGATGAAATGGGTTTTTTGGACGAGCTTGTGGATACCTTGCAACAAGCTTTGCGTTGGGAATTGCCTTTGTTGGCGCGGGACGGCAACTTTGTGGCGAAAGGCTATCACAAAGGGTTGGATGAGCTGCGGTATTTAAAAGACCATTCGCGCAAAATGTTGGCGGATATGCAGGCTAAATATACGGAAATGACCGGTATTCAAAACCTGAAAATCACATACAACAATATTTTGGGATACTTTGTTGAAGTGCCGGCGCGGTATTTGCAAAAAATGCAAGAACCGAAAATGGGCTTTATTCATCGCCAAACGATGGTCAGTTCGGTTCGCTTTACAACGGAAGAATTAATGAATTTGGAAAACCGCCTGCGCGATGCCGAAGAAAAAATGCTGACGTTGGAATTGCGGGTTTTTGACCAATTGTTGGAAATGGTTAAAGCGTATGTGGAAGGGATTCGGCGCGCCAGTTATGCGTTGGCTTATTTTGACGTTGTGTCAAGCTTGGGTGAATTGGCGGTTCAAAACAATTATTGCCGGCCGGTTGTGGATTATTCTTTAATCTTTGATGTTGAACAAGGCCGTCATCCGGTGGTTGAAGCGTCTTTGAAAGAAATGCAAATTCCGTTTGCGCCCAATGATTGTCGGTTGGATGAAGAAAAAGGCCGGTTATGGTTGCTGACGGGGCCGAACATGGCGGGTAAAAGCACGTTTTTGCGTCAAAATGCATTGATTGCGATTATGGCTCAAATGGGGTCTTTTGTGCCGGCTAAAGCGGCGCATATCGGCGTCGTGGACAAGGTTTTTTCGCGTGTCGGTGCTTCGGATGATTTGGCCAAAGGGCAATCAACGTTTATGGTTGAAATGGTTGAAACGGCGACGATTTTAAACCAAGCAACGGATAGGTCTTTGGTGATTTTGGATGAAATCGGGCGTGGAACGGCTACATTTGACGGATTGTCAATTGCATGGGCTGTTGTGGAATATTTGCATGATAAAACACAATGTCGCACGATTTTTGCAACACATTATCATGAATTGACGGCGTTAAAGGATCAATTGGAAAGCTTGTCTTTGCACACGATGTTGATTAAAGAATGGGAAGATGAAGTTGTCTTTTTGCATGCGGTCGGAGACGGCGCTGTCGACAAATCATACGGCATTCACGTCGGCAAATTGGCCGGATTGCCGGCTGTCGTGATTAAGCGGGCTGAACAGATTTTAAAATCATTGGAAAACAAAAAAGTCAAAACACAAACATTGGCTGACGATTTGCCGCTTTTTTCGGCAGTTTTGGAAAAAGAAGAACCACAAATTTCACCGCTTCAAAAAGAACTGATGTTTATCAATCCGGACATGATGTCCCCCAAAGAAGCATTAGATGCATTGTACCGGCTAAAAGAATTGGCTGAGTAAACTGTTGCCTTTTTGCTAGATTTGTGATTTTATCCGCCGCCGATAAAGGGTTACAAACCCGATAAACACCACTGAAAATAACAAAAAAGACACGAATAACCGGCCGTACATAAAAGACCCGGTTGAAAAAATCGTGAAAAATGAATAACGCTCTAAATAAATGCTGATTTTTTTGACCCATTCAGGCGTGTAAATCAGCATGAACAGCAAGTTGGCAAAATAAAGCCCGACGGATATTTGAAAAGCTTTATCAAAGAAAACAATCAGCGGTTTGTCGCTGACGCGATGAGAACAAGCAAAAACGCACCATAAAACCGGTAAAATGAACAAGCTGGCGACCGAAAAGAAAACCAGTAACGTGCCCAGCAAGAAAAAGAGGGCTAAAAATAAACTTCTGAAATGATTTTTAACAAACGGATGTAGCGTCACTTAATTCTCCTTTTCATGATGACAAGATAAGCGGATTTTGCGACTTTTTCGAGCATCCGTCAATCTTTTTTTGGCCATCGCATGCGTGTTTGGAAAAAAGGATACCCATTGATGTAAAAGATAAATGCGTGATTGATGATTTGATGAAACAAACAAACCTTTTTTATATAGATTTATATCGAAATGGATTTTTGACTGAAATTTTAAAAGACAAGCTCCCTTTTTTATATAACTTTATATCAAACAGGGCGCTTTCACCAAGAACACAAATCTCCTTGTTGGCGGTTTTGTTGGCGGAAATGCTCCGATAACCTGTTTATATTGCATCCGGCAATCAGTGTGATTTTTTGTATTTAAGAGGTTGAATTTTTGAAGACGCCCCCCCCCTTTTTTTTCGCCCGGATGGGACACGCCGTATTGTCTTTGAACAGCCCCCGCCCGCCGCCACTGCAGCGTTGAAAAGGAGGCGTCGCCCATCACCCACGTGTCGTTCCGTCTCCGAGAACCGCCCGCCGCCGCACGTGCCGTTCTTTTCCCATAAACCGTCCCCAACCTCGCCCCGTTTTTACCCCGCCACTCGGCACAGATTTTTCCCAGCCGCCGCCGGATTTTTCGGGGGTGATGTGCCCCATTCCCCCAAAGAGCCGCCCGAAATTCTTCGGGGCGTGGGCGGCTCTTTGATAAAAAAGGGGAATTGATTTTTTTCCACAAAATGACCCCATCTCCCTTAAAGAACCCTATTTTGCACTGCACATTTCGTTCCCGAAATGTCCGGACACGTCGCCCCCGTAAACCGCACCCTGTTTCACCCCCGCCACCCGCAACCACACTTTAAAAGGGGTTTCCGCGCGCCCGAAAGTGCCGTCCCCCGCGCCACCGCTACGCCCCCAAAAATTTCCGGGAATCCCCTTTCGTTTGTAAAAAAGATTGCCTTTTGTTCTCAATCCCTTTAAACTAGGTATGTCATCGGGTGTGCCGGTGATGGGATTTAACAGTCCCTCTACTTAAACGTTCCTCCAAAATTGGGGGAGTGTCCGAATATGTTGAATAAGGACGCCGTAAGTAGCGGTCTGTTAAACTCCCCCACCTTGTCATCAAGGTGGGTTTTGTTTCACAAAAAACAAGGGAGTTTTGAAAATGAATAAAGAAGCCAAAACATATATGCGTCAAGCATCACAAATCGAAACCGATGTAAAAGCGGCAGCAATACACGCTTTGCATCATTTGCGTAAGGAAAAGGGTCTGACGTTATCGGAATTATCTTATTTAACGGAAAGTTCTGTTGATACGTTGGACAGAATAGAAGTCGGTCGGCACGGATTGTCATTTTACATGATATGCCTTTTAGCGAGCATTTACGGCAAATCCGTGCGGATTGTGTTTGAATAGATTGCCATTCTTTCTTTTCCCGAGAGCCGCCCGAAGAATTTCGGGTACACGGGCGGCTCGCGGGGTAACGCGGGCGCCTCCCCCCTTCAACGTGTGCGGCGGCGGCGCGGAGGATGGTGTACGAAGACGGTCTCAAGGATAAAACGGGGGATGGTTCGCGAGGGCGACGTGTCCGGCAATTTCGGGAACGAAATATACGATGTGAAAGGGGGTTTTTGAGGGCAGGGGTGTATTTAGGTGAGTGAAAATAAAATGGGGCACGGTTGTGGATGGTTCATGGGGACGAAACGGCACGTGAAGGGGGGCCTCCCCCCAACAATCAACCGGGATAATCTGGGGGCTGTGTTACAAAAAAAGCCCCTTTTTCCGCAAAAGGGGCTTGTGGGTTAAAAGACAGGTTATTTATCTTGTGACGGCATGGTTGCTTCTTTGCTTAAAGCCGCAATGAAGTCATCCAATTTCATCACTTCTTGTTTATCAGACCCGATGCGGCGCACCGTGACTGTCCGGTTTTCTTTTTCTTTTGCTCCGACGACCGCAATCACCGGCGTTTTTGCCAAAGAATGTTCCCGGATTTTATAGCTGATTTTTTCATTGCTCAAGTCCGCTGTTGCCGTTAAGCCCGCTTTTTTCAAAGCCGCAACCACATCCAGCACATATTCATTGACATCGGAAATCACCGGCGCGACGACGACTTGTTCCGGAGACAGCCACAACGGCAGTTTCCCGGCATAGTTTTCAATTAAAATGCCCAAAAACCGTTCAATCGATCCGAACAAAGCCCGGTGTAACATGACCGGTTGGTGTTTTTCACCGTCTTCGCCAATGTAAGAAATGTCAAACCGTTGCGGCAAGTTCATGTCCATTTGAACCGTTCCGCATTGCCATTCGCGACCGATAGCGTCTTTTAAAATAAATTCCAACTTCGGCCCATAGAAAGCGCCTTCACCCGGATTGATTTCATATTTATATCCATGATGTTCCAACGCATTTGCCAAAGCTTTTTCAGACATATCCCAGATTTCATCCGAACCGATACGATAAATGCTGTCCGGCCGCGTGGATAAGTAGATTTTAACATCTTCAAATCCGAAATCTTTGTAAATATCCAAAATCAATTTAATTGTCCGGACACATTCTTCTTCCATTTGTTCGGGCGTGCAGAAAATATGGGCATCGTCTTGCGTAAATTCACGGACGCGCATCAATCCCATCAAAGACCCCGATGCTTCGTACCGGTTTACCATCCCGAATTCTGCCATGCGTAACGGTAAATCACGATATGATTTAATGCCTTGTTTATACACCAACAATCCGCCCGGGCAGTTCATCGGTTTGACACAAAACATTTTGTCGTCTTCGGTTTTGCCCGAATAGTTGTGTGCCCCGTATTTATCCCAGTGGCCGGAAGTTTCCCATAAACATCTGTCCATAATACGCGGTGTCGCGACTTCAATATAACCGTTGTTTTCTTGGCGCCGACGCATGTAGTCAATTAATTTGCGGTAAATTTTGTACCCTTTGTCGTGCCAGAACACCGCCCCCGGCGCATATTCCGGTTCAAAATGGAACAAATCCATTTCTTTGCCGATTTTGCGGTGATCGCGTTTAGCCGCTTCTTCCATCATGGTTAAATAAGCCTTTAATTCTTTCACGTCCGCAAAAGCCACCCCATAAATCCGTTGCAACATTTCTTTAGTCGAATCACCGCGCCAATAAGCCCCCGCGATTTTGGTCAGCTTAAATGCTTTGCCGAGCTTGCCCGTTGACGGCAAATGCGGCCCGCGACACAAGTCAATGTAATCGCCTTGCTGATAAACGGAAATAACGGCATCGGCCGGCAAATCGTTGATGATTTCGACTTTGTAGTGTTCGCCTTTGTCCGTAAAGTATTGAACCGCTTGTTCCCGAGACCAAACTTGACGTTCAATCGGTAAGTCACGTTCAACGATTTCAGCCATTTTTTGTTCGATTTTTTCCAAATCTTCGGTTGTAAACGGTTCCTTTTTGGCAAAGTCATAATAAAAACCGTTTTCAACCACAGGCCCGATGGTGACTTGCGTGCCGGGAAACAATTCTTGCACAGCTTGCGCCATGACATGAGACGCCGTGTGACGCAATGTGTCCAAGCCCTCAGTCGTTTTTGCGGTTACAATTGTGACGGTGGAATCGGTTGTTATCGGCGTTGTCAAGTCCGTCAATTTTCCGTTAACTGTAACAGCAAAAGCGGCCCGAGCCAATCCTTCGCTAATGCGTTTTGCCACATCCAAACCCGATACGGGTCCGTCAAATTCCAAGACAGAATTGTCCGGTAGTTGAATTTTAATCATTTTTCATCCTTTTATTTTTAAGTTAAACAAGGCGTACAGTGTACAAAGAAAAAGGGGGAAAGTCAAGGACTTCCCCACGGTTGTTTTATGAATTTGAATTATGAATGCGGGCAGCTAATGCCATATTTTGAGCCGGCAATCGGTTCGGCCCGATTCGAAAAGCAGCCATTAAGGTTCCTAAACTGGATTCCGGGCTTTGTCCGGCCTTTAATATTTGTTCGGCCACCCAGTTGTTCCGCGCCAAAGACACGTCTTTTCGCCGGGTTTCCAAAGCCGCTTTTTTGTAATCTTTTGCTTTTAAAGCTTGATACAATTTCGGCCAATCCTTTTTATTTAAACCGCCGGTGTTGTAATAAATGTCCATCAAAGCCACAATTTGAACATCCGGCATATTCATCAGGATGATGTTTTCTTTGGCCAACGCTTTTTCCAATCCGTTTAAACACCCGCGCATATCGGCTCGACACATTTTATCCATGGAAGCCGGTGTCGCTTTGTACGTAAAATGGCTTTGATAAACGGTTGCCGACCGGTTATACGATTTTTCTTTATTCCCCGTTGTTCTGAATTGAGGCTTTCTGTGTCGAATTTCATTATAATAAGCTCTTTTTTCCGCCGCCGTCAGCAATTGACCGGTTTTCGGATTTTTAATAAAATCAATTTGGCTGAACCGTTCCCACGCATCTATGTTCGACCCGTATCCGATGTGAATCAAGCCGTTCGTGTCCAAATAAGGATGCGGCACCGGTTGGTTGTTAATGCATTCGAATTGACGAATAACCGGTAACATTTGCGCACATAAGCTGTCGCACCGTTTTTCGTATGCGCGCGCAACGGATTCCCGAGATAATCGATTGGTTTGAACAGAAACTTTGGGTTCAGGCGGAATAATACGCTGTACCCGAACATCCGACGGAGTAGTCGGTTCATGAGACTCGGCTTTGCCGCACCCCGGCGTTAACAACACCGCTGTCGGCAAAAGGGCTCGCAATCCCAGCTTTTTAAGTGATTTCCATTTCATCGTCTTTTTCCTCTAACTATTTCAATAGTATAGCATAAAAAACGTAAAAAATCAAATCCGTCCATCGCATATGGACAAAAGTAAAAGCCGAGCGAACTCGGCTTTTAGAGGTTCAGGGTATGAAATTAATCGCGTTCCAACATTTTGGATGCATAAACGGCCGGCGGTGTTTGCATGCCCGGATTACCGTAATGACGCAACATGTCGCGGCGATCTTGATTGAAACTGGCGTGTTTTAATCCTTTGATTCCGCATTCATTCGCCGCATCCAAATATCGGCCGGCATTGACTTTGGCACAGAAATTTTTGTATGTTTCCAACTTGCCGTTCGTCAATAACTCTGTTTGCAACACAACTGTTTGTACTTCCATCGGCAAAGACAAATAATTCGGAATAAGCTGCATCGCTTTGCTTTCGGCCTTTTTCAAATAATCTTTGGTGATAATCCGAATAGACTTCGCATTTGTCCGATATGAAGAACCACCCGTCTTTTTGACGTCATTTATAACTTTTCTTTTTTCCGGCATGTCGACCGGTTGCCCGTGTTTGGGTTCAAACAACGTTAAGTTTGCCAGAACGGTCGGGTCTTCAATTGGCGTGCCGAACCCGACTTTAATGATTCCTTTGTCCACATAAGGATAGTACGTCATATTACAAGACATATCCCGCATGGTTTCATAGATTTTATCAATGCGCGCTTGTTGAATTTCTTCGGGTGTGAGAACCTTTTGTTCCACTTGAACTTTTTTCGGCGGTTCAGGTTTTTCTTCACCGGAACACCCGGCGCCCATAAACAACGAAGCCGCGGCTGTCATAGACAATAATGTTTTTAGTGTCGATGGTTTTTTCATGAAAAACGTTTCCTTTCTGTCAACATATCTTCTATTTTAACATACATAAGGCAAAAAAGCTACCTTTGGATAGAAAAAAATTTCTCCTTGACAGAAAAGGCGGTTCAGATTTAAACTTTTACGTGTATTGTTTTATAAAGGGAGAAAAAATATGTTTACAAAAATTTGCTTTTGGCTCATGGTTATCGGGGGATTGAACTGGGGTTTAGTCGGTTTAATGGACTTTAACTTGGTGGCAGCGATTTTCGGATCGATTTCTTATCTGGCGCGGATTATTTATATTGTGGTTGCGCTGGCATCGATTTGGGTCGCGTTGGTCGAAGTCGGATTGGTTCCGCGTAAATAACCAAAGACAAAAAGAAGGGCGCTGATGAAAGCGCCCTTTGTTGATTAACGATCTTTTGTTCTATCAACTTTAACGTGAGTCGTCTGCGTTGGAGCAGATTGCTCATTTTGTTGCAACGTTGATAACAAACTGCTTTTAACCGTGATGTTGACATCTTGAACAGATGCATACGCATCGGATAAGCGATACGTTTCCTGAGTCGCCGCTGTTTCGACAGCTTGTTCTTTTGTTGAACGCGCTTTTAATTGAGCCAACTCCAGTTTCAAACGCATGTTTTCTTCGTGCAAAGCCTTGTTTTCCTCTTGCAACCGAACCAGTTTTTCATCCGGTTTTTCGTCTTTGTCGAACAAGCCCGTAACACTGTTGACGCCCGATTGAAGCCAAGAATCTTGATACGAGTCTTCGATGGCGTCGCCGGTTTTTTGAGCCGCTGTTTTGACCGCATCCCCCGTTTTTTCCGCTGCCGTTTTAATATAAGATCCGACAGTTGTGAAGAAACCCGGTTCTTCTTGAGGCGCATCAACGGTTATCGAAGGCTGTGCATCGGCCAGCTGTGTTTGTTCGGCGGCCGGTTTTTCCGCCGGTTGAGCGGTGGCAACTTGTTCGGCTTTCGGTTCGGCCGAAGCTTGCGCAACCTGTTCGGTGGCTTTGTCGCCGGTGAAGAGACCCGCTACTTTTTGAACACCTTTGTCTGCCCAAGACCCCTGATAAGCGTCTTTAATCGCATCGCCGGCTTTTCCAGCCAATTCCTGCGTGCCTTTGACGCCTTTTTCAACCCAAGAATCCGAATACGCGTCTTTGACCGCATTACCGGTTTTTTCGGCCAGCTGTTGCGTTCCGTCCGCGACCGTTTGAGCCGTTTCTTTGACGGCCGTTTTGGTTTTATCCAACGCCGTGATATCAACGCCTTCATATGTCCCGTCAGCATACATCGCAAATTTAGGTGCCGTATCTGCCGTGTTCATCCCCATGGTTTGGTTGATATCGTCTATCCGTTTTTGTTCGTCTTTGATGTGTTTGACCAATTGTTCGGTCGGTGTCCGTTCCTTTAAGCCGACGTCTTTTAATGCTTCGTCGCCCAAGCGAACTGTTTCCTCACCGATGTTCATGCCCAATTCGCCGACAAATTTTCCGGCTTCGACAGTTTTATCTACACCGGCTTCCAACCAAGAATCTTTATAAGCATCACTTGTCCAATCCACGCCCTTTTCAGCCCAAGAATCTTTGTATAAATCATCCCAAGCATTGGAAACGGTTGTGAAAAAGCCCGGTTCTTCTTGAGGCGCGTCAACGGTTATCGAAGGCTGTGCATCGGCCAGCTGTGTTTGTTCGGCGGCCGGTTTTTCCGCCGGTTGAGCGGTGGCAACTTGTTCGGCTTTCGGTTCGGCCGAAGCTTGCGCAACCTGTTCGGTGGCTTTGTCACCGGTGAAGAGACCCGCTACTTTTTGAACACCCGTTTCTAACCAAGACCCGTCGTAAGCTCCTTCAATCGCGTCGCCCGTTTTTTGTGTCGCGGTTTTCAGGGCATCGCCGGTTTTTTCAGCTGCCGTTTTGACTGCATCGCCTGTTTTTCCGGCCAATTCCTGCGTGCCTTTAACGCCCGATTGTAACCAAGAATCCTGATACAAATCGCTGATACTGTTTCCCAAAGAAGCGAAGAACCCCGGTTTTTCTTGAGAATCTGCCGGTTTTTCAGCCGTCGGGGTTGCTTGAGCGACTTGTTCCGGTTGCGGTTGAGCGTCCGGTGTCAGCGCCGTTTGAATCCGTGCAGCGGCTTGGGCCGTCATGTCTTTGGCCGCTGTCCCCAATTGAGCCGCTCCTTGAGCCGCTTGTCGCGATTTTTCCGCCAAATACGTTTCGGTTTTATCCAACGCCGTGACATCAAATCCTTCATACGTTCCGTCAGCATAAATGCCCACGCGTCGGCCGGTTCCCCATCCCATCATGTCGTTCATGCGGTCGGCTTGCGCTTCGTTGGCTTTGATTTGTTGAACCAACGTTTCAATTTCCGTTCGACGGCGTAAACCGGCGTCTTTGGCCAATTCATCCAACGATTGAACAGTGCGTTCCCCTAAATTATAGCCGACTTCTCCGGCAAAACGGATGCCGTTCCACATGTCGTTTAACATGTTTGATGTAAAAGAAGCATTGGAAGACGTGTCAATTTGCACGCCGGCTTCTTGTTGTTCCGGTTGTTCGACGGTTTGTTCAGCCGGCGCCGGTGTGACGGTCGGTGTCGGGGCTTCTGCCGTCGGGGTTTCAACCGCCGCCGGTGTTTCCGGTGTCACGGCCGGTGTCGGGGCTTCTGCCGTCGGTGTTTCCACTGCCGGTACTGTTTCTTGTACAGGTGCCGCTTGCGGTGTTTCAACCGCCGGTGTTTCCGGTGTCACGGCCGGTGTTTCCGGCATGACAGAAGATGGCGTTTGTGATGATAATCGAGACAATCTGTCAAAATTGTCGATAATATCCTGTATACTTGGTGTTTGTTCGGTTTGTTGAATGCGTTCAACAGCTTGCCGTGTTTCGGACACAGCCGCTTCCCGTTGAACCGCTCGAACCACGCGGTCAGCCGCTTGTTGCGGAGTCGCAGGCAGATTTTGCAATACTAAAATGCTGCCGGCCGGCAAGGGGCCTTCAATCCGAATGGAGGCGCGCCCTTGTTCATCTTGTTCAAATTGAATTTGGGCACCGTTTCTGACCGTAACGGGACGAGAGGGAATCGTTCCCATATCGACGACAATTTCTTGGTTAGCCGTCGGTGTTTGTTCAGCTACCGCCGGGGTTTCTACAGTCGGTGCCGGAGTCTCTGCCGCAGGGGTTTCTACGGTCGCCGTCGGGGCTTCTGCTGCTGGCGTTTCAACGGCCGGTGTTTCCACCGTTGGTGCCGGAGTCTCTGCCGCAGGGGTTTCTACCGCCGCTGTCGGGGCTTCCGCTGCTGGCGTTTCAACGGCCGGTGCAGGAACTTCCGTCGCCGGTGTTTGTTGAGAAACGGCCGCGCTTGTCGCTCGGGCATTGGTTTGCGCTAAAAAGGCGTACAATTCCAAATCCGGATCTAAATATTCGGGTTCCGCCGCTTGATGTTGTTCATGTGCTTCATTCGAATACACAAGGATGTCTTCGCTGTATGCGTTGATTTTGCTTTGTTCTTCTTGAACCCGCGATTGAATGTAGGCGTTGTAATCAAAAGCCCGTTCGCCACGTTCCAAAACACGAACCTGTTGTAAAATTTCTCCGTCCGGTGATAACCGTGTATAAGGCGCTCGTATCGAAAAAAGACCGCCAACAGCCGATGAAGCAATCAAAAAACCGGCAACAGATCCTAATAAAAATGACTTGCGACTCATTTCCCTCTTCCTTTCTTGAAAAATAATATCCTTATTATATCTTATTTTTTAGGAATTTTCAACAAAGAAAAACAGAAAAGTCAAAATAAAATTCTATATTTTACAATGATTTATTTATTCTTGTAAGGGAATTTCGGTCGATTGGCCGATTTTTTGGACAAAATAATCTTCGTCTGATTTATCCAATTGAATCTGATTCGCGTCAAACAACATCATCAAACGTTCAATCATGCGGCGTTGGAAGTGGTCGCGATAGCCGTCTTCCGTTTCTTCCAGCATTTCTCTGAACGTGCGCACGGCCAAGCGAATAGCCGGAAACATTTCGGGCGGTAATTCGGCTTCTTCATACAGCCTTTCCAACCCCAACGGCCCCGAGTCGTATATCAAAATCCGAGCATTGCGAATTGGAATACCGGCTTTGATGGCCAACGCATACTCAAAAAATTTCATGTCACCGACGCAAACGGATCGCAAAATCAAATTCGGCGTTAATCTGTCCACATTGTGCAAGTGAATGACAAGCGTCCGCACATCTTCTTCGGTCGACGTTTCGGACAAATTTAAAATAGCTTTTTCCCGCGTCTGCGTCACCAATGTCGTGATGACGTTCACCGGCAAATCATGCCGTGTTAACAGGTGTTTGCGCAGCTCATCAGATACTTTCGTAATGACTTTTTCCAAAATGGCAACCGGGACTTTGGCGCGCATTAAAATCGGTTCATGGATTTCATCGCATGCTTCAAACTTATCCAACAGCTTGTTATAAGAATATTCCGAAATATCAGCCCCTTGATTGCCGATTAAAATAATAACGGGCGTTTTATCCGATTCTTCAATCAGCTGATCACACACCATCGGCGAAAGACGTTGCCGTTTGGCGACAGCACATTGTTTGTCTTCGTCTTTGGTCTGCAAAATCGCGACCAAATCTTCGTCCGAAATCACTTCGGAATACTGAATCATCGGCACCGCGACGGCCGCGACGTCAAAAATAATTTTTTGAACAATGTCATACGGTAAAAAAGTACATGTTTTCAAACTTTCGGCCAATTCTTCCCGAACTTGCGTTTCCACATCGTTGGTAATCAACCGGAAAATGTCTTCGGCAATTTGTTTTTCTTTGGCGCTTAAAGATTTAAATTGGTACTGTTCGGACACTTTGCGCGCCGTCGATGAACGCACGTCAACAGACGGATTGCTGAGCAGCAAATCGACGTCTTTTTGAGTCAGTTTCATATCTGCGGCTTCTTTTTTGACCGACATGTACCTATCCTTCTTTGAAAAGGTTTTTGACTTTTCATAAGATACGCACAAAAAAGTAAACGTTTTATTAAGAATCAGTGTTTTTCTGTCGAAACCGTCAGCGCATATCCCATAGACCGCACGGTACGGATTAAATCCGCTTCTCCGCCGGCATTCAAAGATTGGCGCAATCGTTTGACATGCACGTCGACGGTGCGTGTTTCCACGTGAATAGCGTGTCCCCAAACGGCCGTTAATAAATTTTCACGAGAAAAGACTTTTTCCGGAGATTCCAAAAACACTTCCAATAACCGAAATTCGGTCGGGCCCAGATGAACGATGCGGTCGCCGCGCTGAACGCGTTTTTTTTCAAAATCGACCGTTAAGTCGGCATAAACCGCTGTTTGTTTTTCGGGTTTAGGGGCTGCCCGGCGCAACAGAGCTTTGATGCGTGCAATAAGTTCCGGAATGGAAAACGGTTTTGTCATGTAATCGTCCGCGCCGATGGATAAAGCGCTGACTTTGTCATTTTCTTCGCTGCGCGCCGTCAACATGATAATCGGAATGTGCCGTAAAGCATGGTCTTGACGGATGGTTTTGCAAATATCGACACCGCTGACATGCGGTAACATCCAATCCAATAAAATCAAATCCGGAGCTTGACTGCGTACGGTTTCCAAAGCTTTTTTGCCATCCATGACGATGCTCGTCTGAAACCCGCTTTTTTCCAGATTGTATTTTAAAATAGTCACCAAGGCTTCTTCGTCTTCGACGATTAAAACGTTAGTCATTGACTCTCCTTAATGTTTCAATGGCTTTCGCCCAATCCGGCGACCCGAAAATATAGCTGCCCGCAATCAACGTAGACGCCCCGTTTTCAATGCACAACGGCGCTGATTTGTCGTTAATGCCGCCGTCTACCTGAATAATGGTTTTGGACGGATCAATCATGCCGCGGATAAGCGCAATTTTCGGCAGTTGCGTAATTAAAAATTCTTGACCGCCGAAACCGGGTTCTACCGTCATGACCAAGACTAAATCCAAATACGGCAGGTAATTTTCCAAAATGGACGCAGGCGTTCTCGGTCGCAAAGACAACCCTGTTTTCACGCCGCGTGAACGCAAGTATTGCAACATCGGAACCAAATCTTGTTCGACTTCGGCATGTAACGTTACTTGATCGGCACCGGCATCAACAAAATCGCATAAAAAGTCTTGCGGATTTGTCATCATCAAATGAACATCCAACGGAACAGTCGCATACGGTTTGATAGCCTTGACAACAATCGACCCGAACGTAATGTTCGGCACAAAATGCCCGTCCATCACGTCAACGTGAATCAGGTCAGCGCCTGCCGCACAAACATCAGCCACTGCTTTACCCAAATGTGCAAAATCTGCCGATAAAATACTGGGGGCGACTTGAATCATCTCTGTCCTCCTTGATGTTGAACTGCTTGAACCAAAGCCGGCGAACGGTGCTGTTCGGGTTCGTTTTTCCGCGCATGCGTTCGCAAAAAAGAAGCCATTTTTTCTTCCGAAAGCTGACCGGCCGCAATCGATTGGAAAAAGGTGTATAATTGATTATCATGCATCGGCAGGCTGTATCCGTTTCGCTCTAAACACGTCAGCGTAAACAAAGCCCCTGTCCGTTTGTTGCCGTCATTATAAGGATGATTTTGAATCAAAGCATAGCCGACGGCCGCCGTCAGTTCAAATAAATCCGCATTCGGCGAATAATACGCACGATTTTGAGCGCGCACCAGTGCAGACTCCAAAGCACCTTTATCCCGATAACCAGGCAATCCGCCATCCATTTCCAAGGTCACGGCATGCATGGTTTCAATTGCTTCCAAATCCGCCATATCCATATTCGGTTGCGTCATTTGCTTAATTCCTTGAACAGATGACGATGGCGGGTGTAAACGGCGGTGATTGTTTCGCGCTGTTCCGGTGTGACGCGAACAGGCGCCTGTTTTTCAATCGCTTGCGTTAATTTTTGTTGTTCCTCCGGGGAAAGGGAGGGCTTTTTCGGTGTTTGACACATCATTTCTCTCCTTATCATAAAAGCCAGTATAACGGATTTTGAGACACAGAGCAAATTTTTTATCACGTCAAAGATATTCTTGGCTTTTTCAAGGGGCATCAAGCGCGGGTATCGGGATTTTAAGTAACAGGTTAAACATGGGTGTCGGGACTTGGGCAATAGGTTAAGCGAGGGTGTCAGGATTTAAGTAACGGGTTAAGCGAGGGCGTCGGGATTTTAAGCAACAGGCAAAAGCCGTGCGCGTCGGGTGGTGGTTATGGGCGCCGGGCGGTGGTTGTTGGCGCCGGGCGGTGGTTGTTGGCGCCGGCCTATGGTTGTGGTGCCGGCCTATGGTTGTAGTGCCGGCCTGTGGGTGTTGGCGTCGGGGCGGTTGCGGGGGTCGGCCTATGATTTAGGTTAAAATGTAATTACTTTATAATTACATATTTGGACGAGTTAAATTGACAAAACCCTTTGTTTTGGAGCGTTTCTCGGGTATTTCGTACCGGTTACAATAAACAAAAAAGAATTGATTTTGTTCAGATAAACAAATGATTTGCTCCCCCCAACAAAAAAGCACCGAAAAAGGTGCTTCTTTGCGGGTATTTCCGAATAGGTGCCGATTGTCGGCTTTTCGGGATAACGTTAACCGTTTTGATAAGACGGTTGCAAGCATTTTTTAACCAACCGACTCGTTGAGCCTTTTCGAACCGTGTATGGCAATACCGGCCCGTTATAGTAAAAATCAGGCACGTAAAATGCATCTTCGTGGTTTAACACATCCTGATGTGCGCTTTGCAAAGCGCGTTTCCATGCGTTAAATGCTTCCGAGCGTTTAGCATCATCTGTGCTGGCCGATCCGACGCTGTAATCTTGCACAAAACGGTTGATAAAAGCTTGTTTGCGTACCGGATCCGCCGGCATCGGAATGGTGCCTTCTTCTTCGGGGTAAAATTCCAACCAAGCTTTCATACCGGTTTGAATGCTGGCGCGTTTGCCAACCGGTTTGTTAAAGTTATGTCGAACGGCCGCAATCAAATCATCCGTGTGATAGCGCAGGATCCGATTGGCAAAAACCGTATAATCTTCTTCGTCCTGATGGGTGTATTCAAAGCTTTGAACAGCTTTGGCATCCGGTTTTTGTTCGCAACCGACCAAAAAAGCCATCGTGGCCATGCCGATGAGCAACATGTTTTGTGTTTTTTTCAATAAAGCGTTTCTTTGCATTGACGTAACTCCTTCTTTTATTATAAGATTAACTTGAGCATACATCAAATATACAAAAAAGTAAACAAAAAAATGAAAAGGTTACATAAAAAGAGAGGCCCCCTTTGATTTCATATCAGACCAAGCCAAAAAAACTTTACATAGATGACATGCGCCGGCCGCCTGATTTCACGTGGGATTTAGCCAAAAACACGGTTGAAGCGATGGATTACGTTTTCCAAAACGGTTGCCCGGATGTGATTTCTTTTGATTATTATTTAGGCGGCGGTCAAACGATTCAGCCGTTTGTTTTGTGGTTGATTGAAGAAGACAAACGTCAAGGCGGGGCTTTCATCAAATCCGATTTTCGATTCGAGTCGCATTCAGGTTCGTCCGCCGGAACGACTTGGATTAACGTAATGTTGGGTCAATATCTTTTAAATCGACCTCACCGGTAAAGACTTTTGTGGCCGGGCCGGTCATAAACACTTTGTTGGTTGATTGTTCCCATTCGATTTTTAAATCGCCGCCGATGACACGCACGGTTGCACTCGGCTCACATAATCCTTTGGTGACAGCCGCGCACAAACTGGCACAGGCACCGGTACCGCAAGCCAATGTTTCGCCGGAGCCGCGTTCCCACACGCGCATTTTCAGCCGATCGGGTTCGGCAGCTTCGACGAATTCAACATTGGTGCGGTTGGGGAAAATCGGTAACGTTTCAATTTGTGAACCGATGGTCATGACATCAAAAGACACGACATCTTTGACAAAAACGACAATATGCGGATTGCCCATCGATACCGGCAAACCGGTGATGACCTGATTGTTCCACAGCTTCATTGAAACTTCTTTTTGAACAACAGGAGACCCCATGTCTACGCGTACGGCAGCGACGCGGCCTGATTCTAAAAGAAGCGAAACATGTTTGGAACCGGCCAACGTTTCAATCGATAAATCGGTTTTGGTTGTCAGGCGGTTGTCATAAACGTATTTTGCCACGCATCGAATGCCGTTGCCGCACATTTCACCTTCCGAGCCGTCCGCATTAAAAATCCGCATTTTAAAATCATCGGTTTCAGACGGTTCGATTAAAATCAATCCGTCACTGCCGATGCCGTAATGAAAAGGGCTTAAAGAACGGGCAAGCTCCGGCCAATCATGCGCCTTTTCGTCAAAGGTATTGACAAAAATATAATCGTTGCCGAGTCCGTGCATTTTTGTAAAGCGCATGCGTGTCTCCCTGATGTTTACTTTTTAAAAAGCCTATCAAATCGCATGCAAAATGAAAAGAAATTTTTTATTTTTTTTGAGGTTCCCGAGCGGCGTTAAAAGAATCAGCCGTCAAATCCATTTGTTTTTGAGCCGATGCGCCGCCGACGGCTTTGTAAAACGTAATCACATTGGTGTAAAGCGCTCCGTTAGATTGAACCATATCGGTTTGCGCACTTAACTGCCGTGTTTGAGCATCCAAAACCGCACTGTAATCGACCAATCCTTGTTCATATTTTTGGGTGGTCAACCGGCTGGCTTCGCGCATATCACGGTAAGCTTTATGCGCGCTGGCATTACGCACATATTCTTGGGCGATGGCGGTCATGGCATTTTGAATATCAGAGGCGGCCTGTAACATGCTTTGTTCATAAGCAATCATCTGTTCTTCTTTTTTGGCTTTTTGCAGGGCGACATTTTGACGCAACGCGCCGAATTGGAAAATCGGCATTTGAATACCCGGAACGACGCTGTAGGTAAAGCTTTTGCTTTTGGGCACGTCTGAAAAAGAAACAGCTTCAAACCCGACCAATCCGGACAAGGTGATTTTCGGGAACATATCGGCAATGGCTGCCCCGACAGCCGCATTTTGCGCAATCAAATCCTCTTCGGCTGCGCGCACATCCGGCCGGTTGCGAATAATATCGGCCGGCAAGTTGTAAATCGTTTGGATGTTGAATTGAAAAACGTCGGCCACCAGATTCTTTTTGCTTTTTTGCAATTCCTTGTCCAGCGTGCCGGGCAGTTGTCCGACCAACAGCGCCAGCGCATTGGCGGCCGCTTGCTTTTGCGTCTTTAAAGTCGGAATTTGCATGCGCGTGGTTTCGACCGTGTATTTGGCTTCATTCAGCGCAATGTCATCGGCCAAACCGGCATTGTATTTTTCTTGAACCGTTTCAAAGATGTTCGTTTGCAGTTTTACATTTTCTTCGGCGTTTTTCAATAATTGTTGAGCCATGCGATACGTGATGTAATAATGCGCCACTTCGGCTTCCAAAGACACGCCGATGCTCTTCAACGACTCGACAGAAGCGCGCACGTTGGCCAAAGCAGCTTCCGTTCGGCGGCGGCTGGATCCGAAAATGTCTATTTCCCAAGAAGCATCAAACCCGACTTGATAATATTCTTCTTTCAGGATGCTTTCGACATTTTGGCTTTCTTTCAGGTAATTGTACGACGCTTTGGCATCAACGCTCGGCAAAGCACCGGCCATCGTTATGCGCAAATTTGCGCGGCCTTGACGCAATTGAGTCAACGCTATGCGAATGTTCGGATTATGGGCAAACGCTTTTTGAATCAACGCATCCAATGTCGGGTCTTTGAAATCTTGCGGAGAAATCAAATGAGCGTTGGCCGGAACCGGTTTTAAATTCAACGCTTTTTCGATTTCGGGCTGTGTAAAGAACGTCGGCTGTTCGTAATCGGGGCCGAGTGTACAGGATAAAACCGTCAGACACAGAAAAAGAGCCGTTTTTTTCATGATTTCCTCCGTTGCACGGAACGCTTTGAAGGGGTGCGGCGCGGTGTCTTTCGGGTCGGTTGGGGCGTCGTCGACCGGGATGCCCGTGGTTGAGCGGGCGTCGGAGCCGAGCCGGGACGCGTGGCCAAAGTGTCAAACAAAGCAAACAAAGACGGAATGAAGAAAATACCGACGGTGGTGGCCGCTATCATGCCGAAAAACACGGATGTTCCGAGCGAAATTTGGCTGGCAGCCCCGGCGCCTTTGGCAACGACCATCGGCGAAACGCCTAAAATAAAGGTGAGGGCTGTCATCAAAACCGCGCGGTATCGTTCATCGGCACCTGCGGCGGCGGCTTTGACAATATCCATGCCTTTGCGGCGGTAATCCAACGTAAATTCCACAATCAAAATCGCATTTTTGGCGGCTAATCCGATGAGCATCACAAGCCCCAATTGCGCATAAATCGACAACGGCAATCCCATTATCATCAACCCCAGCAAAGCGCCTAAAATGGCAAAGATTGTCGAAAACATCACCGAAAACGCAACCATCCAGCTTTCGTATAACGCCACCAAAAACAAATACCCGAACACGCAGGCCAATGCGATTAAAATGCCGACCAAACCGGTGGTTTCGACTTCCTGTAAAGACAATCCTGTCCAAGAAACGGTGTATCCTTTGGGAAGTTCTTGAGCCATTTGTGTCACGCGCTTGATAGCGGTGCCGGTGCTGACTTTCGGTGAAGCTTCGGCTGTGACGGCGGCGCTGACATACTGGTTAAACCGGAACACGGTTTTCGGGGACAAGATGGTTTTTAAGGTGGCAAAGCTTTTGACTTGAACCATTTGGCCGGTTTGCGTGCGGATATACAAATCTTCTATGTCCGAAAAATCCTGCCGGAAATCAAAATCCGCCTGAATAATAACTTTGTTCATTTGCCCGTCCAACGTGATGTTGTTGACATATCGGGAACCCAAATTGTTTTGCAAAGCTTCGAATAAATCGGCGACGCTGATTTGATAAGATTCCAATTTCGTGCGGTCAATATCCAAATACACGTGCGGCGTGCCGGGGCGGAATGTGCTGAAAGCAACCAAAAAATCCGGCGATGTGTTCATTTTTCCCAACAATCCTTCCAATGTGCCGAATAATTGGTCGGTTGTATAAGACGGATTTACGGCATTGAGTTGGAATGACAACCCGCTGCTGTTCCCGACGCCCGGAATGGCCGGCAATGCATAAACGTCAATTTCGGCATTCGGGTTGCGCGTCAATTGTTCACGCATCTGAGTCATGATGCTGTCCATTGACAAAGCTTTGGTCTTTCGTTTGTCCCAATTTTCCAATCCCAAAACGCCCATGCCGATGTTTTCACCGCTGCCGCCCAGCAGGCTTTGTCCGGCAATCCCGATGAAAAAGTCAACGCCTTTGATGGCCAACGCTTCTTTACCCATCGCAGATAAAATAGATTGCGTTTGGTTGATGCTGGCGGTTTCGGGCAGTTGAACGTTGGTAAATAACACGCCTTGGTCTTCTTGCGGCAAAAAGGACGTCGGCGTTTTATAAAACAAAAAGCCGATGATGCCGATGGTCAAGGCGACAAGCCCGCCCGTCAATAATAAACGACTGCTTAAAAACACGACGCCGGCTGTGTATTTTGAACGCGAGGTATCTAACGTTTTGTTAAACCATTTGAAATAATCCCGTTTGGTTTTTTTGTCTCGGTCGTGTTTCAGGAAAATCGCGCACAAAGACGGGCTTAATGTCAACGCATTAATGGCGGAAAACACAACGGCGGTTGCAATGGTGACAGCGAACTGTTGGTAAATTTTGCCCGTGATGCCGGCCATTAACCCGACCGGGACGAAAATAGACAGCAACACCATCGTTGTCGCAATAATCGCGCCGCCGATGTCATCCATTGCCCGGTCAGCGGCTGCGACCGAATCCATGTTTTGATATTGCATCAAATATTGAACGCGTTCAACCACGATAATGGCGTCATCGACCACTAATCCGATTGCCAAAATCATGGCAAACAACGTCAAAATATTAATGTCAAAGCCAAGCACGTAAATGACCATGAATGTTGCAATCAAAGACACCGGAATCGTAATCATGGGGATGAGCGTGGCTTTGGCATCCTGCAGGAAAATAAAGACAACGCCGATGACCAACAAAAAAGTCAACCCCAATGTTTGAATGATGCTTTCAATGGATGCGCGGACGAACAGCGTCGAATCGTATGCGATTTCAAAAGCCATGTCGGGCGGGAAAGCTTCCGTTAACACGGCCATTTCTTTTTTGACGTTTTTCATAATGGACAAAGCATTGGAACCGGGTGTTTGGCTTAATCCCAAAATGACGCTGGGCGCATCGTTATAAGCGGCGGTAACCGTGTACGTATCCGCCCCCATTTCAACGCGGGCAACGTCTTTTAACCGGATAATGCCGCCGGTGTCGGATGTTGCCAAAACGATTTGTTCAAAATCGTCGACGGTTTTCAATAATCCTTTGGCAGATAAAGATAAAACCAACTGGGTGTCTTTGGGGCTGGGCGCGGCACCGATTTGGCCGACAGCAGCTTGGACGTTTTGGGCTTCAATGGCATTTAAAACATCGGTGCTGTTCAGGCCTAAAGAAGCCAGCTTGACGGGATTAAGCCACACACGCACGCTGTTTTGCGGCCCGTAAACGGAAACGGTGCTGATGCCCGGCACGCGTTCCAGCGGATTTTGAAGCGTTGTGTACGCATAGTTGGATAAATATAAATCCGAATAAGAATTGTTGGGAGACCGAAGCACCAACATCGCCAGAAGATTGGCAGATTGTGTTTTAACGGACAAACCTTCCTGTGTTACGACGGCCGGCAACTCGCTCATGACTTGCTGCAACCGGTTTTCGACTTTGACCTGTGCCATGTCGGGATCTGTCCCGATGTTAAATGTGATGGTCAGCGTATATTCCCCTTCATCCGTCGAGGTCGATTCCATGTAAAGCATTCCTTCGACGCCGTTGACTTCGTTTTCAATCGGCACGGCAACGGTGTCGCTTAAAACTTCGGCGCTGGCACCCGGATAGGTCGCCGTGACAATAATCTGCGGCGGCGTGATTTGCGGGTATTGGGCAATCGGCAAGACAATGATGGACATCAACCCCAACAACACCATCACCACCGACACAACGATGGCAAAACGCGGGCGATGAATGAAAAAGCTGGAAAAAATCATGAGGCAGTCCTTGTCCGAACGGTTGCTTTGGGGGAAACGGTGATTTGAGTCTGGGCAACGACTTGATCGCCGGGTTTTAAACCGCTTTCAATCAAAAAAGCCGTGCCGACGGCTTGCCCCAGTCGAACGGGTGTTTGTGTGATATGCCCGTTTTGAACGGTATACACAAAAGCTCCCGACGGATCCAAATGCACAAATCCTTGCGGGATTAATATCGCCTCTTCGATTTTCTTTTCCATTAAAACGGTGACATACGCGCCGGATAACAACTCTTTGTTCGGATTGTCAAAATCGGCATATACATTCACGGAACTGGTTTGCGGTGTCACTTCGTTGTTAAAGAATTGAACTTGACCGGTGCCGTCAAAAACCGACCCGTCGGCCAAGCGTAATTTCAATGTCCAAGCATCAAACGGGCGGGTACCGGATTGGGCTTTTTGTGTCAAATATTCTTTGTCCGGTATAGCAAAAACAACCCGAATGGGCGAATACTGAATAATTGTAATCAATGCTTTGCCGTCCGGAGAAACATAATCACCCGGGCTGACTTCCACATCGCCGACAAGCCCGGAAATCGTAGCCGAAATGACGGTGTAGCCTAAATTAATTTCGGCAATGTCTTTGGCGGCTTTTGCCGAAGCGACATCTGCCTGAGCCGACAACAAAGACGTTTTGGCATTGTCTAAATCCGTTTGAGAAATTGCTTTCTTGCCGGCGTTCACCATTCGGTCGTAATACGTTTGCGCATTCGCATAGGTGGCTTCGGCTTGCAAGACTTTGGCGACGGCTGATTCCACCTCCGCTTTGTATTCGTCTTGACGCAGGATAAATAACGGTTGCCCGGTCGTGACATCTTGCCCGCCGGTGACGAGAACTTGTTCGACATAGCCCGAAATCATCGGCAAAACTGATACGTAATGAATCGGGGTGACGTATCCGATGTAGCTTTTTTCCAACGTGACGGGTTGCGGTTGAACCGTGATAACGTCGACGGTTTGTTCGGCTGTTTCGGTCGCGGCAGAGGGCGCTTTGACCGATTTTTCGTGCAGATAAATATAAACGCCTGCGCCGCCGATGGTGATAAGCAGCAAAGCAATAATGATGTCTTTGACCATAATACCCCCCTTGATTTAATCAGGAGATAAGCATAAAACAAATGAATTTCAATATTTTTTCCGTTTTATTATAAGAAGTTATGTAAAAAACAATACTCTGTTATGAAAAACCTCTTGCCAAGTCGGCAGCCGACCTCTATCTTTTAAAAAAGGAGATAAGCCATGTTGCAGAAATTTATTTTACTTTTGATTCCCCCGCTGGTCTTTTTAGGATTGTTGGCTTTGTTGGTGATGGTGTGGTATATCGCGTTACCGCTGTTGGTGATACTGTTTGTGATTTCGTGGTTTCGCGCGCGGCAAATTCGCAAAGCTTGGGAACAATTTTACGGATCTGCTATGTCTCAACCGCATCGCCCGAAACGCGTCAAAAAAAACGATGACATCATCGATGCTGATTATGAAGAAATAAAGGAATAGACAGCGGGCTTTTTTCCCTTTATACTAAAGGGCATGAAAAAAATAAAACCAAAAATGGCTTTTTGTTATGACTTTGACGGGACGTTATCGCCCGGCAACATGCAAGAGTATGATTTTATTCAAAAGCTGGACATGCCGGTGCGCGACTTTTGGTTAAAAGCGCATCATTTATCGTTAGAACATGATTGCGATGAAGTCTTGTCTTATATGCGATTGATGTTGGAAGAAGCGGATGCGCGGCAAATGCCGTTTACGCGGAGCGATTTTCGGGCTTCGGGGGCGAAAATTTCGTTTTACGAAGGCGTGAACACGTGGTTTGACCGAATTAATGCGTATGCGGCGGCAAAAGGCATTGAAACCGAACATTACATCATTTCATCCGGATTGCGTGAAATTATCAAAGGCACATCTATTGCGCCGTTTTTTAAATGGATTTATGCTTCGTCTTTTATGTATGATGAAGACGGGCGGGCTTTGTGGCCGGCAATGGTGGTGAATTACACCACAAAAACCCAGTATTTATTTCGCATCAACAAAGGGTGTCTTCAAATTAACGACCCGGACATTAATGCTTATACCCCGGATGAAAATCGATCCGTGCCGTTTTCACGCATGGTTTATGTCGGAGACGGGGATACGGATATTCCGTGTATGAAATTGGTGAAATCCGAAGGCGGTTATTCTATTGCCGTTTATGAACCCGATAAAGAAAAAGAAACCGGAACGGCGCGCCGTTTGTTGCGGGACGGTCGTGTCAATTTCATTGCTCCGGCTGTGTATACGCCGCATTCGATGATGGAAGAATTGGTTAAAACCATCATTGATAAAGTCGCGCTTGATTTAAAAATGACCCGATTGCGGGAAGTTTCCCCTTGCATCATTGATTAAAACGCCCTACCTCTTTAAAAGAAAAGGAGAGGACAATGTCAATTTGTTTATTTTTTGATATGGATAAAGAAGCTGAAGCTTATTTGACGGCACATGCTGTTCAAGGCTGTGAAGCTGTTTTTTTGGCGCAGGAATTTAATGATCCGAAAACCATCACGTTGGAACAATACAAAAACGCGGATGTCATTTCGGTTTTCCCGCATTCGGACAGTTTAAAGAACGATTATTTGGATTATTTTCCGAATTTAAAGCTGCTTGCAACGCGGTCGACGGGCTTTAATCATATTGATTTGGATTATGCCAAAAAGCGCGGGATTGCTGTGGTGAACGTGCCGAATTACGGCGAAGTCACGGTGGCGGAATTTACGATGGGAACCATGCTGGGGTTGTCGCGCAAGATTTATAAAGCCAAGTCTCAAATGAAAGCCAATAATGTTCACATGAACGATTACATCGGCATTGATTTAGCCGGACGCACATTAGGCGTTATCGGAACCGGCGCGATTGGGCGGCATGTCATAAAGCTGGCAACGGCTTTCGGCATGAAAATTATTGCGTATGACCCGTATCCGAATTCGTCTTTAAAAGAATCCGGGCTTTTGTACGTGGATTTGCCGACGTTGTACCGGGAATCGGATATTATTACGCTGCATTGTCCGGCAACGCCCGATAATTATCATCTGTTAGACAAAACGGCGTTTGCGCAAATGAAAAAAGGCGTCTTGATTGTGAACACGGCGCGTGGCAGTTTGATTGATACGGAAAGCTTGTACAATGCTCTGAAATCCGGCCAAGTCGGCGGCGCGGCGTTGGATGTTTTGGAAAATGAAGATGTGATTACACATCGGGAAATCGCAACGGATATTGATGCGCGCAGCCATGATTTTTTAATTGATTCGGTGATTAACTTTAAAATGATGCAATTAGATACAACGATTATCACGCCGCACATCGCCTTTAATTCCATTGATGCCGTGAACCGGATTTTGCAAACAACCGTCGATAATATCCAAAGTTTTGAAAACGGAACGATTATTCATTCCGTGATTTAACGGGCGCCGGGGTGATCATAAAGATTGTATTTTGATTGATGAGCCGTTACAATAAATCAAAAACAAAGGAATTGATATGACAAATTATCCGCGGGGCATAGAAGTTATTGTCGGCGCCTATATTATCAATGATAAAAATCAGGTTTTATTGTTCCAATCACCTAAATGGGATAATGAATGGACGATTTGCGGCGGCCATGTCGAAGTGGGCGAAACAATCGAGGCGGCTCTCATGCGGGAAGCAAAAGAAGAAATCGGCATTGATATTGACATCATAGACACATTGGCAGTCGGTACTTTTTTTGCGCATCCGCCGAGATTTCAAAGAGATGCTCATTTCGTTTATATCGATTCTGTTGTCAAGATGAAGCCGGGCTCATTCCATTTGGATAAAAGAGAGCTGACGAATGCACAATGGTTTGACATAGATGATGCTTTAAATCTCGAGAAAATATCTTCTTCCTGCCAAACCAGCCTTCAAAAATTAAAAGAGTGGTTTGTCAAGAATAAAAACGGGTAAATCATTTAACGATTGGCACGGGCATTTGCGAAGACTCGTGCGTCGGGACGGTTCAAAACGGGTCTGTTCTTCATGCCTTTGATAAAATCAGCCGTTTCACGGCGTTGTTCGTGGGTTAACCTGCGTTCGACCGTTTCTTTGAAAAAAACAAACTCGGCCATGAACATCCGTCGAGTGACATTAAATCCCAAATACCCCCCTTTTTAAATCTCTGTGCCACTGGGATAAAAAAATCAACCATAAAAAAAGAGGGAAAATCCCTCTTTTTTTTACCAATCTCCGCGACCACCACGACCACCGCGATACGGCATCGGCCGGGCATGATGCGGTCCCCGACGCGGCGGTTCAAACCGTGGACGAGGGGGGATATAAGGCCGACGCGGACGCGGTGCTACATAAACGGGAGGCGGGACAACAACAACCGGTTCTTGGACAACAATCGGCGCAGCAATCGTCGTTATAACCGGTGCCGGCGTCACAACAGTTGTCGGTTGCGCGACAACAGGCGTTTGTTGAACAACAACGGGAGCCGGTGTCACCACGATGGGTGCCGGCGCACAAATCGGAGATAACAACCGAACTGAATTTCCGACCAAGTGAACAATATCGGCCGCCAAACGAACACCGTCGTTATGTCTTCCGTGCGCTTGCGCAGACATCGGCGCCAAAGCGGCAAATGCCATCAGGCCGGTTAACAATAAAACATTCTTTTGTTTCATTTAAATCCTCCTTGTTTGAATAAACGAATGTATAAAAGATACACCCTTTTAACGGTTTTGTCAATTTTTTTTAAAGTCTTTTATAAATGAATGCCTTTTACCGGCCGTTATTTCGCAAAGCATTTTTAAGAAGCGATGCTTTGGATTGCTCCATTTTATTCAATGTTTCTTTCAAAGAAGCATACTTCGCTTCGGCGTTGGCATTTTCCGTTTGATTAAGTTGTTGTGTATGAACGACTTTTCCGTCTTTATTATATTCTTTCCCTATTGCGGGTTCCCCGTTTACATATTGAGTTTCATAACACAATAAACCGTTTTCATCGTATTCTTTTTCTATTAAAGGCTGGCCGTTTACAAACTGGGTTTTACTGCATAATGAACCGTTATCATGGTATAGTTTTTCGATTTGGGGTTGATCATTTACATATTGAGTTTCACTGCATAATGAGCCGTTTTCGTGATATAATTTTTCGATTTGGAACTGCTCGTTTATAAATTGTATTTCACAGTATAATAAACCGTCTTTGTCATATTGTTTTAAGGTTTGAGGCTGACCGTTTTTGAATTCAGTTTTGCATAATAAAAATCCCTCTGAGTCAAAAGCTTCAGAAGATACTTTTTCCCCAGTTTGATACAGAGTCTTTTCAATTTTAGCCCCTTTTATGTCATAAGAAGTCTGTACACCGTTTAACTTGCCATAATGATACGTTGCTTCAGCGGAAAGCTGACCGTTTTCATAATACGTTTTTTCTTTTCCGTGCTTGAAACTGTTGACATAGTTCGTTTCTTGGGAAGGTTTCCCGTTTTTGTGATAGGTGACGGCCACATTCGATTGAGTATGGGTAGAGATGTCATAAAATTGTTTATTCGTTTTCAGTAAAGAACCGTCCGGTGCATAAAGTTGAGATAAAGAGCTTCCGTCTTTTTCATCCGTAGAAAAAGTCATATTCGGAATGTTTCGGAAAAAAGAGGCATCCAATGTTGTTCCCAATCTTTCCCGGTAGGCATTGATAAAAGACTCGACATTGTTTTCGGAAAGGACGGTTGGTGTTTCTTTAGCTAAAAGGAACAGAAAATTTTGTTCATTGTAAGTAGAATGCCACCACGCACTGAATGTTTGCATGTCTTGAGATATAGATGACGGATTGGTTTGTTCGAGCTGACCACCCGTCCAAAGAAATTGAATCAATGTGTCTTTTGCGCTTTGTTCGGCTTCTTTATCTGACAGTCCGTTTTCTTTTGCGCGTGTCAGTAAGTTCGTATAAAACTTTGCTTGAGGTGACACAGCTTTGTTTTGATTTTCCGGCAAAGCCGATAATTGATGTTCTAATACAATATCGTGAACTTTGGTGTCTAATTCTTCCAATTTACCGATAATGGCTTCATCTTTTTGGTTGAGGGAATCGACATGCAAAAGCTCTCTTTTATCTTGAATAGCATGCCGCATTTCATGCGCCAACGTGATGTAAAGGGGTTCCTTTTCAAAAAGGTTACGATAAAGGGTAATTGTTTTTTTGTCTTTGGAATAAGTGCCGGTAGTGGACGGACTGGACGGATGTTCTTCTTTGAAGACATAACGGATGCCGTCCGGAACTTGGAGCAAGGTTTCTTGGCCGACTTTTGTTTTGTTTAACATATCCAGCGCTTTTTTGAATTCGGCTTTGTCCTGTTCGGTGCCTTCGAAATGCATTAAGAGCATGTTTACTTTCTTCGCTTGTTTTATCGGGTATGTTACAAAGCGCGGCACTTTTTCAGCAGAGATGATTCCGGAACTCATCATGTCAGAAGTTATCGCTAAGGCTGTGCTGCCGAACATCGTTGCCAGCAAAACAGTATTAGAAACAGATTGTAAAAGCTTCTTTTTAAACATTGCTTTCCTCATTTCTTTTCTTCATTATATCACGTTTTTATCGAAAAGAATATTGATTTAATCAATCGGCCTGCCGGAAAATAATCGGAAAGTGTTTTATTTTTTGCTTGACAATTGCTGAGATCGGAAGAGC
>CALGXF010000026.1 GCA_937935995.1 uncultured Alphaproteobacteria bacterium | reverse complement strand
GGAAAGAAAATAGGAAAACGGATAAAAACTCCCAATAAACAAAGAAGTTATTTGCGGACATAAACGGTAAAATCAAATCAAAGGAAGGGTTACATGAAAAGATATTCAACACAACATTCCGGTCGAACATTGTTGGAGATGCTGACGGTTTTGGCAATTATCGGGGTTCTGTCCATCACGGCATTGGTCGGGTTTACCTACGCGATGAATAAACACCGGGCAAATGAAACAATTTATGATGTGATGTTACGCGGAACAAATGTCCCCATGATTGATGAATATTACTTTAAAAAAGATGTTGGCCATGAATTCCGTTTTCCGGGCTTACCCGGCAACGGAAAACGAGGAATGTATTACCCGATGACGACAGTGAAAGATAAAGGCACATCGTATTACGTAGAAGCAACGGGCGTGACATACCGTGTGTGTGAATTGATTTTAAAAATGAACCCGACAGACATTGATCAGATTGTGGTGAACAATTCAGTTTATACGGGCGATAGCGATATCTGTGGAACAAATGACGGATTGGCAATGAAATTTTGTTTCGGTTCGGATGGTGCCATTTGTGATGGCACCGGTGGTAGTGGGTCTGGTGGTTCCGGCGGGACACCCGGCGGTTCGGGGAGTGGTTCCGGAAGTGGCGAAATTGGAACAACGTGTGACCCGGCTTGCGGAAGTTGTGAACAGTGTGTGGACGGGACATGTGAAGTTCTGCCTTGTTCCATCACTTCTTGTCCGGAAGGGCAACAACCCACCGGAACAGACGACTGTGGCTGTATCATCGGATGTGAAGATAAATGTCCGGGATTGTCTTGCGGAACTTGCGAAGTTAAAAATGAAGATACCTGCACATGTGATGTTGACCCGGCTTGTACGTGTGAGGAACGTGGAGGAACAACGGTTCCATATCTGACGGGGGTCTGTTGTGAAATCCCATCGACATGTTGTGATGCAGATGAAGGTTGTCCCAAGGAAGAATGCACGATAACAGATGCGGAACAATGCGGCGTTCTTTGTACAGAAGGCGCACAAACAACGTCTGTATGTTGTACGGCGGTTTCGATTGACGGAGATGACCCGACAAACCATGTATGGGTTGGTGACCCGTATGGCGATGGGTATTGTTGTGCTTCCAAATCCGAAAGTCAAGATTGTTGCGAGGCAGCCGGTGAAACATGGAACAATGGCGTGTGCGGAGCTGCTTGCCCGCCCGAGACGCCCGTCTCTTGCTCCTCCGGTTCTGACACGTGGTGTTGTGCAGAGGGCAACACTTGTGGCTCTTCCGTCGGGCAGTGCTGTCTCGGTGGAACGTGTTGTAACGGAACAACGTATTATGAATACACTGGAAACGAGGGAGATCTCTTTTGTTGTCCAGGGACGGTCTATTTTGAGTATAAATTTCCTGATGGCGAAGTTCCCAGTCAATACCAATACTGTTGCCCGGTAGGTAAAAGTGTCGGAGAATGGTTTCTGACTGAGCTCGGCGACACCTTGTATAGGAATTGTTCCTAATGTCCGAAGAGCTAACGTTTAAAACGATAGTAAAACAAACCGTTAAACAAAAATGTTTTTACTTTCACTGATATAAAAAAATGTTGACAGATGCTTTTTTATCGGACACACTAAACCTATTATGACAAACAGGCATATTGCTTTATTGAACCTATTGCTAACGGACTTTAAACCAAAAGCCCGGTGGTAAGTATTATTATTTATTTAAAAACTGTCAAACATCCACCTTCGGGCGGGTGTTTTTTTATGTGAAAGGAGAGAAAAATGGAAGAATTTGATGAAAAACACGAAGCTTTTCGAAAAGAAATTTGGAACCACATCTGCCATCAAGCGGCAGCTTGTCCGCAAGACATCGAAAAGTGGGCTTCCTGTGCGATGAGTCGGGGTGTGACGCCTTATTGTTTCGAAAAAATGACGATTGAAGACGTTATCCGAATGATGAAAGGAACATTTGTTCAAAATCCGTGTGTCATTTCTCATAAAAATGTTCTTTTTGTGTCTGAACAAGAGCAGTTGGTGCGAGCTTAAAATTCTTCGGCGTTCTTTAAAAAAACTTGCAATCCCTTTTGAAATCGTCTACAACTAAAAAAGTAAGATAAAGGGAGAAATGATGGAAACACAGAATCTGATTTTATACGGATGGCAGATGGCTTTGATCGGTATGCTGGCCGTTTTTGGTTTTTTGTGGCTGTTGACGGTTTTGATTGACGTCACGTCTTATTTGGTTCGTTTAACTGAAAAAAAAGACGCTTCCAAAGAAAAAATGGCGGCAGCGATTGCAATTGCTTTACATCAAGGGGGTAAGTAAAATGCCGAAGAAAAATAAAAAGATTCAATTTACATGTACGGCTTTTCGGGACGGTTTCCAATCCGCCTATGGTTCCAGAGTTTTATCCAAAGATTACCTGCCGATTGTGAAAATGGCAAAAGAGGCCGGAATCCGTCGTTTTGAATCGGGCGGCGGTGCTTCGTTTCAATCGGCTTTCTTTTATTGTAATGAAAACGCATTTGACGTGATGGATGCTTTTCGAGCAGCCGTCGGACCGGATGTTCACTTGCAAACATTGGCACGGGGTGTGAATGTTGTCGGGTTGGATTCGCAAAGTTCCGATATTATTAAACTGCATGCGCAATTGTTTAAAAAGCACGGCGTTACCATGATTCGCAACTTTGATGCATTGAATGATCCGGATAATTTGGCTTACAGCGGACAATGCATCGTGGATGCAGGCTTAGAGCATCAAATTTGTGTAGCGATGATGTCTTTGCCGCCGGGATGCGTGGGGGCGCATACGCCGGCTTTTTATGAAGAAACGATCAAGAAAATTTTAAAGGCAAAAATTCCGTTTCATTCGATTTGTTTTAAGGATGCGTCCGGGACGTCTGTTCCGTCCGTTGTCTATGAAACCATCCGAAAAGTTCGGGATTTGGTCGGCAATGATGTTCCGTTAGAGTTCCATTCTCATGAAACGGCCGGCGTCGGGACAGCGTGTTATTTGGCTGCCGTTGAAGCAGGTGCCGACATCGTTGATTTGTCTTTGGCGCCGGTGTCGGGCGGAACGTGTCAGCCGGATGTGGCTACATTTTGGCATGCTTTGCGCGGGATGCCGTATGAGTTGGAAGCAGATGTGGATGCTTTGATGCAGGTGGAAGAGGCGTTTAAAGAAGCCATGAAAGAGTACTTTTTGCCGCCGGAGGCATTACATGTCGAGCCGCGGATTCCTTGGAGTCCGATGCCGGGCGGTGCGTTGACGGCCAATACGCAAATGTTGCGAGACAACGGCATTATGGACAAATACACCGAAATCATCGAAGCGATGGAAGAAGTCGTTCGAAAGGGGGGCTTCGGAACATCCGTAACGCCGGTATCGCAATTTTATTTCCAACAAGCTTTTAATAACGTGATGGTGGGGCCGTGGAAAAAGATTGCCGAAGGGTACGGCAAGATGGTATTGGGCTATTTCGGAAAGACGCCGAAGAAACCGGATCCGGAAGTTGTTAAAATTGCCGCCGAACAATTAGGATTGGCCGCGACGACGCAATCACCGCGGTTGATGAATGATGAAAATCCAAAAAAAGGAATAAAACCGGCGACGGCTTTGTTGAAAGCCAATAACCTGCCGGTTACGGATGAAAATATTTTCATTGCGGCAACCTGCGGTGAAAAGGGAATACCTTTCCTGAAAGGCGAGGCGAAAGTGGCTGTTCGCTATAAGGAAAAAGAAACCTGTCGACCGGCATCTGACGGTGATTATAAAATCACTTTGAACGGCGAAACGTTTGTTGTGGCGGTTAAAGATAATCAGGCAACGGTTAACGGCGAAACGTACGCATTCACCTTGGGCGATCAGACGCCGGCACCGGCAACGCCCGTTCAGACGGGGAAAGGCCAGGACATTTTGGCCCCGATGATGGGAACGGTGACCCAGGTGAAAGTTTCCGTCGGGGACAAGGTTATGAAAGGTCAAACGCTTTTCCTGTTGGAAGTGATGAAAATGGAAAATGAAATTAAAGCGCCCAAAGACGGTGTCATAACGTCTGTTGGTGTGACAAAAGGAACGCAAGTTCAATCCGGGCAGCTTTTGGCTAAAGTGGGGTAGGCAATGGGTGAAAAACTGTTCAGTTTATTCCAAGAAACCGGCCTTTACGGATTTTTTGGAACCATGACCGTTCCGGAAGGCGCTTTGATGCCGACCGGTATCGGACAGCTTGTCATGATTGGCGTGTGTCTGGTTTTACTTTACTTGGGAATTGCCAAAAAGTTTGAACCGCTGTTGTTGGTGCCGATTGCTTTCGGCGGCATTTTGGCGAATATTCCGTTTGCCGGATTAACCGAAGAGGGCGGTCTTTTGTGGATTTTGTACCACATGGGGATTGAAAACACGTTGTTTCCGTTGCTGATTTTTATGGGAATCGGTGCGATGACGGATTTCGGGCCTTTGATTGCGAATCCCAAGACGACTTTATTGGGCGGCGCGGCTCAATTCGGTATTTTCGGAACTGTCATCGGGGCGCTTTATTTGGGCGGGTATTTGGATGTTGTGAATTTTTCTTTATCCGAAGCGGCTTCCGTCGGAATTATCGGCGGTGCAGACGGTCCGACGTCCATCTTTCTGACTCAAAGGTTGGCTCCGCATTTATTGGCAGCCGTTGCAATTGCGGCTTATTCTTATATGGCGTTGGTACCGATTATTCAACCGCCGGTCATGCGACTGCTGACAACGGAAAAAGAACGTAAAATTCAAATGAAACAATTGCGTTCGGTCAGTCAGCGCGAAAAAATCATTTTCCCTTTGGTTGTGTTGGGTTTGTGTATCTTGTTTTTCCCGTCTGCAACACCGCTTATCGGGATGTTGATGTTCGGTAACTTATTGAAAGAAAGCGGCGTAACGGAGCGCCTTGCCAAAACGGCAGCCAATGAATTGATTAATATCGTGACGATTTTCTTGGGATTGTCCGTCGGATCTAAAATGGTGGCCGAAAATTTCTTGGTGACTAAAACGCTGATGATTTTGGTTTTGGGGGTGTGTGCGTTTATTTTAGGAACGGCTTCGGGCGTTATTATGGCCAAGGTTATGAATTTGTTCTTAAAAGAAAAAATCAATCCGTTAATCGGGTCTGCCGGCGTTTCGGCCGTACCGATGGCAGCGCGTGTATCCAATCGTATCGGTCAGGAAGCTGATCCGCAGAATTTCTTGTTGATGCATGCAATGGGACCGAATGTGGCCGGCGTCATCGGATCTGCCGTTGCCGCGGGTATTTTGTTGAATTTATGTCAGTAAAAGGAATGAAATATGGAAAATGTGCAAGAAGCTGTCAACCGGTTGAATTTATTGGCTGAAACGGGACAATTTGAAGAGTTGCTTAATCAGGCGGATCGTTTCATCGCCGAAGAAGACGCCTTTGCTCCGTTTTATTTATTCAAAGGCAATGCATTGCGGGCTTTAGGGCAGGCGGAAGCTGCTATTGAGGCATATCATCAAGCAATCGCGAAAGATCCCAATGACGCGCTGGCTCGGACGGCTTTAGGGGGGATTTTGTTTGAAAGCGGAGATTATATCAACGCTTTAACTGCGTGTGACAGCGCTATTTTAATTGATAACAGTTTCCCGGATCCTTATGTGTATTCGGGCAATGTTTTGGTGGCTTTGGGTTATCCGGATCAAGCCGTGTATGCGTATCATCGTGCTTATATGCTGGATCCCGGCAGTGTCGATTTGGGAGAAATGGTGGCCACTTTGTATGCTCAAGAAGGCGAATTGGAAAAAGCGGTTGATGTCTTCTTTTCCCTCATCCAAACCAATCCGAGTGATGCGGCCCTTCATGTCAAGATGGGCGTCGCGTTAATGTATTTGTTACAAAACGGCGCTTCTCATAAGCAAATCAGCCAATATGCAACGGCTTGGCGGCAAATGGTTCCTAAAGATGAGTATGTTAATCAGGTTGCTTCTGCGTTGATTGACAATCGGGTCGATTTTGATCCGTTGACGCCGAAAGCCGTGGATGCTCTGTTTACGGCTTATGCCGGGTTGTATGATTCGTCCATGGAAACGGGCGAAGCCGGTATGTTGCAGGAGATACGCGATATGGCCGGTAGAATTTGTGACACGCAAAAGGCGGACATTTGCGATTTGGGATGCGGAACGGGGCTGACCGGCGCCGTTTTAAAAGATTTTGCCAAAACGGCCGGATTGACCGGTGTCGATTTATGTTCGGCGATGTTGGATCAGGCTTATGACAAAAAAATCTATGACAAAGTTTTCCACAGTGAGAACAGTGCCTTTTTGATGCAAAATCCGAATATGTTCGACTTGATTACGGCAGGAAACGTGTTTTCATACACGCGTTCGTTGGTTGAACAAATCACGGCCATGAAAACAGCTTTAAAAGTCGGCGGGCATATTTTGTTTACTTTCCGTAAAAATACGTTCAATCGTCAAGAAACATTCCTGTATCCGCCGTATTATTACCTGTTTACCGAACGGATGGTGAAAAAGGTTGTGGAAGATGCCGGTTTGATTGTTAAAGAAATGCGGCCCTTAACGTTGACCGAGCGCGTGGATCAATCGATTGAGATGGTTCTGTGTGTAGCACAAAAGGTAGCTTAAAGCATATCTTCCAAAAAATATTTGACAAAATAGTGGACTTCTGATATAAATAGGATATCAAGAAAGGTTCTCCCCTTTTTATTTCATGTATAATCCTTTTTTGATATGAAGTTGTTCAGGAAAGCCTCTTTCAGTCGAAAGGGGCTTTTTCCTTATGAAGCAGCCTTCTTAAAAAATCAATCCTTTCAATGGGTTGAAAAGGGTCAAAAAAAGTACAAAAAAAAGAAAAAAAAGCTTCCTATTTTTGCAAAAAAGAGCTATGTTAATCCTTATCAGGTAACCAGAAACAAAGGAAGAAAAAATGGCTGGAAGTGTAAATAAAGTGGTGTTGGTCGGCAACTTGGGACGTGATCCGGAAATTCGGCATACAAATGCCGGAAAAAAGATTGCCAGTTTTTCAATTGCAACCAGTGACGTTTGGAAAGATACAAACGGACAGCGGCAGGAAAAAACAGAATGGCACCGAATTGTTGTTTTTAATCCCAACATTGCGGATTTCGTGGAAAAGTTCATTCATAAAGGATCTAAAGTTTATTTGGAAGGTGCTTTGCAAACACGCAAATGGACGGACAATGCCGGCCAGGAAAGATATGTGACTGAAGTTGTCATCGGCCATTACAAAGGGGAATTGGTGTTGTTGGATTCTCGCGGCTCGGATGATGCGGTGGGCATGGATCAAAGCGCGGGGATGAGCCCGGATGCCGGTTGGGATTCGACGCCATCTGCGGGGGCGCCTGCTCCGGCGGCCGATTTCGATGATGAAATTCCGTTTTAGTGTTGATTTTTAATACAAACGTTCTGACGATTCTTTAAAAAAGGTGATATCACGTGACTGATACAAGTGTGGCTATTGATACAAGCATTCAGCCGGTAGCGGTTGAAGATGAAATGCGCAAATCCTATTTGGATTATGCGATGAGTGTGATTGTGTCTCGGGCATTGCCGGATGTGCGCGACGGTCTTAAACCGGTGCATCGACGGATTTTATTTTCTATGTACGAAAACGGGTACGATTATAATAAACCGTTCAGAAAATCCGCCCGTATCGTCGGGGACGTCATGGGTAAATATCACCCGCACGGAGACAGGGCAATTTATGACGCAATGGTTCGGATGGCTCAAGATTTCTCAATGCGCCTGCCGCTTATCAGTTCACAGGGGAACTTCGGTTCTATGGATGGCGATAAAGCAGCTGCCATGCGTTACACCGAAGCTCGATTGGCGCCGTCGTCTCATTGGTTGTTGGAAGACATTGACAGGGATACGGTGGATTTCAGACCTAACTATGATGAAACATGCGCTGAACCGGTTGTTTTGCCGGCGCGGTTTCCGAATTTGTTGGTGAACGGTTCCGGCGGGATTGCCGTCGGGATGGCAACTAACATAGCTCCGCATAATTTAGGCGAAGTCTTAAATGCGTGTATTGCCATGATTGATAATCCGGCGATAACGCCTGAAGAATTGTATGAATTGGTGCCGGGGCCTGATTTCCCGACGGGCGGCATTATTTTAGGTCGAGGCGGTGCGCGTTCGGCGGCTTTGACGGGGCGCGGTTCTGTGATTATGCGCGGCCGTTGTTCAATTGAAGAAATTAAAAAGGACAAAACGGCTATTATTGTGACGGAAATTCCGTATCAAGTGAACAAAGCCGCGATGATTCAACGCATTGCCGAATTGGTTAAAGAAAAAACAATTGAAGGCATTTCCGATTTGCGGGATGAATCGGATCGTCAAGGCGTTCGGGTTGTCATTGAATTAAAACGCGACGCACAGCCGGATGTGGTTTTGAACCAACTTTACAAATATACGCCTTTGCAAACCAGCTTTGCGGTTAATTCGTTGGCTTTAAACAACGGGCGGCCTCAAATTATGAATTTGCAAGATATTTTGCAGGCTTTTATTACGTTCCGAGAAGAAGTGATTCGTCGTCGGACGGTGTTTGAATTAAACAAAGCACGGGATAAAGCCCATGTGTTGGTTGGGTTGGCGATTGCAGTTGCGAATATCGACCGTGTTATTGAAATGATTCGGACAGCGGCTGATCCAAACATTGCCAAAGCGCAATTGATGGAAACAAAATGGCCGGCGTCGGATGTGGAAGCTTTGATTCAATTGATTGATGAACCGGATCGCAAAGTGGTCGAAGGGCATTATTATCTGTCCGAAACGCAAGCAAAAGCGATTTTGGATTTGAAATTGCAACGGTTGACGGGATTGGAACGCGATAAAATTCATGCTGAAGTCAATGAATTGGGCGAACAAATCAAAGAATTGTTATCGATTTTGTCGTCTCATGAAAAGTTGTATGGCATTATGCGTGATGAATTTGTTGCCGTTAAAGATGAATATGCAACGCCGCGTCGCACAACGATTGAAGAAGGTGAGTTTGACCAAGACATGGAAGATTTAATTCCGCGTGAAGAAATGGTCATTACGGTAACGAATACCGGTTACATCAAACGGGTGCCGTTATCGACTTATCATGCTCAAAATCGGGGCGGCAAAGGCCGGTCAGGCATGTCGACGCGCGAAGAAGATCAAGTGTCGAAGCTGTTTGTGGCTTGTACGCATGATCCGATTTTGTTCTTCTCGTCTTTGGGGATGGTTTACAAGATGAAAGCATACCGATTGCCGGAGGGAACACCGCAAAGTTTGGGTAAAGCGCTTATCAACTTGTTGCCGTTGGATCAGGGCGAAACCATCACGACAGTTTTGAAACTGCCGGAAAATCAAGAAGATTGCGCCGGTTTGTCGGTTATGTTCGCAACTCAATCCGGAAATGTCCGCCGCAACCGGTTGGATGATTTCTATAACGTTATGTCCAATGGTAAAATCGCCATGAAATTGGACGAAGGCGATCGGTTGGTTGATGTCAATATCTGTAACGAAAACCAAGATATTTTATTGGCGGCTGCCGGCGGTAAGTGTGTTCGTTTCCCGGTGACAGATGTTCGGATTTTCGAATCTCGGGCATCGACAGGGGTTCGTGGCATGAAACTGATGAACGGAGACAAAGTGATTTCTATGTCTGTTCTGGAACACGTAAAAGCCGATATTGACAAACGGGATGCTTATTTGAAGGCTTCCATTGCCAAACGTCGTGCGTTGGGTGGCGATGACGGAGAAGATACAGTTGAAATCGAAAGCACGAATGATGTGACATTGACGCCGGAAGAATTTGCCCAGATGGAATCGGAAGAACAGTTCATCTTGACGGTAACCGAACGTGGGTACGGGAAACGATCCAGCGCTTATCAATACCGAATTACGTCCAGAGGAACACAGGGTGTCACCAACATTGATACCGTCAAAGTTCCGGCGGCGGTTGTGGCGTCTATGCCGGTTTCGGATGATGAACATGTCATGATGGTCACGGATGCCGGTAAATTGATTCGGATGCGTGTGGCGGATATTCGGATTGTCGGACGTAATTCAAAGGGTGTTATTTTATTCCGTTTGAATGACGATGAAAAAGTCGTATCTGTTTCTGCGGTTAAGGACTATGAAGACGAAGCCGCTGATGAACCATCGGATGAAACGGCTGAAAATACGCAAGTCCCCACAGTAGGCGATGTGAACGAAGCTGATGAGGTTGAAAAGGAAACGACAGATGAAGAAAATAATTAGTTTGGTTTTGGGTTTTATGTTATTTGCAACGGGAGGTTATGCAATGGATAAAGAAAATACACTGTACATGGATTTGGATTATGGTCGGGTGGTAATTGAATTATTGCCGGACGTGGCGCCAAATCATGTGACTCGGATTAAAGAATTGACTCGTGAAGGGTTTTATGACGGATTAAAATTTCACCGTGTTATCGACGGTTTTATGGCTCAAACGGGTGATCCGCTCGGAAACGGCACCGGCGGCAGCGGTCAAAAATTAAAAGCTGAATTTAATGCAACGCCGCACGTACGTGGGACGGTTTCGATGGCTCGGGCTTCGGATCCGAACAGCGCGGACAGCCAGTTCTTTATTTGCTTTGACGATGCAACGTTCTTGGACGGGCAATATACGGTTTTCGGCAAAGTTGTCGAGGGCATGGAATATGTCGATATGATTAAAAAAGGCAATCCGCAAATGAACGGTACCGTGAATAATCCGGATATCATTGTTAAAATGCAGGTTGCTTCGGACGTTAAAGAATAATAAGACGTTGAAGTTTGTTAAAAAGCCTCCTTCGCCGGGGGCTTTTTTTATGCCATCAAAAGGAATAAAAAGGGCGCCTTTGAAAAAGACAAAAACAAAAAGATTGACAAAAATATAATTTTTTGTTATAGTCTTTTTATTATGTTGAAGAAAGGAGTTCAAATGCTGGAAATTACATCTGACAAACAAAAAATCAAAAAGGGATTCATTCATGCGATTGACACGGGTAATGTCGAAGACGTTGAAGAATATTTGTTAATGTATCCCAAATTGTTGAATGCGCGTTTTTATTCGTCGAAAAAAGAGATGGAATTTAATGCGATGATGCGGGCGGCCGAAAAGGGGCAAGAAGCTATCATTGATGTTTTACATGAAAATGAAATTTCGCCGCGTTATGATACGGAAGCTTATTTGTTGGCCGTCAAAAACGGACATCGTGCTTGCGCCGAAAAGTTGGATGAAAACGGAACTGTTCGCGTGACAAGTCTTCATATTCAGGACTTAATCGAAGACAACGAAGTTGCTGTTCTGGCGGAAGTAATGAAACGAAACGCGGGCGGAAATATTATTTCCGGGTCTCAAGTTCATGGTATGGGACTTTCCTTGAGCCAATTAAATCAATTCCTGACAGATCGCACGGCTGAAGTTTCCTATATTTTGTCTTATGCCGCGCGGACAGGTCACGGGGAAATGATTCCTCAATTGGAAAAAAGAGGCGTTCCTGTCGGCAAAGCTATGGCTTATATGGCCGGAATGGGGCAGGTTGAAAATTTAAAGCTGATGCATAAATACGCAAGCCCGCGAATGAAAGATACTTTTGAAAAAGAGCATCTGATGGAATTGGCGACGTATTATCGAGCTGTTGATAAAAATGATGAAGAAACGATTAACCGTTTGGAAAAGACGGGTTCAGATACAATCCGAGAAACGATTGTACGCGATCGTGAAATCATAGAAATGGGACAAAATGAATTGCGTTTAATTTTACAAGAACGCAGCCGTTAAAAGGAAAGCCGCTCATAAGAGCGGCTTTTTTAGGCGATTAACCTTAACCTGTTACATCGGTAGAAGTACCACTTGTACTTGTAGATGTTGTTATGTTTGCATTAAATTTGATGGTACCATCCTCGTCAATCTTAACGTTATCAGTTGAACGATTAGACATAGCTTCCAAAACTTTTGGAGATGCGCCGGTAACCGTTACAACCGGTTGATCAATTTTTGAACTAGCTTCGATTGCAATTTCGGTAGCTCCACCTGGATAAGCTTCATCATCTAAAATGCTCTTACATGCACCAGTTTTAAGAGTTGATCCATCGCCATTTGTTTGAGCGACAACCACACAACGAGAAGCATAATCCAAAATTGTGTTAGCCCGATGACGGTTCATGGCCATTGTGTATCCGGCGAGGCCTCCGATAGACAACACGCCGATAATTGCCAAAACTCCCAACATTTCAATCATTGAACGTCCGTTTTGTAAGTCTTTCATTTTATTTTTCCTTTTTAAAGTTAATGAACATTTGCCTGCCGGTTAAT
>CALGXF010000025.1 GCA_937935995.1 uncultured Alphaproteobacteria bacterium | reverse complement strand
GGGGGGGGGGGGTAACTGTTAAGCGTACTGTGAGAGGGGTCATCTCTTTTTCCTTGTTTATTATGAAAATCATTCTAAACCGATAAACTTTTGTCGTCAACTGAAAAAGCCCCTCGCAGGGGGCTTTTTTTATTTTTTGACATAGCGAGATAACACGCAATTATCGAAAGCTTTGCTTTCTTCCAATTTTAAATATACGGTCGGATTATCATCTTTGAATAACCGGACGCCTTTTCCCAATAAAATCGGCGTTGTGATGATAACATATTCATCCAACAAACCTTCTTTAATCAAAATGTTCGTGATTTCCGATCCGCCCATCACCCAGATGTTCTTACCGGGTTGTGCTTTTAAATCCTGCACCAATCCCATAATGTTTTCATGGATAAACGTGACATGTTCGTCGTTTTGCTTTAAATAGTGTGTGATGACATATACTTTTTTGCCCGGATAAGGCCATTCAGGCAGATTTTTAATTTGATCATAGGTTTTACGGCCCATTAAAATCACATCGACGGTTTCCAAGAATTCATCCAAGCTTCCGACTTCTTGGCGGCTTTGTTCAATCAGTGCCTTTCGGTTGCCGTTTTCATCGGCAATAAAGCCGTCTAAAGAAGTTGTGATGTATAAAATACATTTCCGTTTTTCCATGATAATCTCCCATATTAAACTTCATATCTTTTTATTATGACGGTTTTTCTTTAAAATGGCAAGCTTCTTTTGCGGGAATTTTAAAGCGGCTTTAAACGATGATAATAAGGATTGACTTGACCGGGGCAAAGGTGATACAACTAGGGCCGATCAGACAAGGACAGGTGCGCTCATGAATATTAAAAAATACATCGAACAAGAAATCATGAAAGCTTTGCAAAAAGCAGGCATTGAAACAAAAGACGCTTTTGTTTCTCAATCCAATCGACCGGATTTATCGGATTACCAATCGAATGCTGCGATGGCGCTGGCTAAAAAGAATCAGCGGGTGCCGCGGGATTTGGCAGCCTCCATTGCCGCGTATCTGAAAGACAAACCGTTTGTTTCCAAAGTTTCCGTTGACGGACCGGGATTTTTAAACTTGTCTTTGTCGGATGAATTTTTGCAAACAATTCCGGCTCAAACCGAACCTGTTTCGGGGCGAACTGTCGTGATTGATTACGGTGGGCCGAATATTGCCAAAGAAATGCACGTCGGGCATTTACGGTCAGCCGTTATCGGCGAAAGTTTAAAACGAATCATGCGCGCAGCCGGCGATAATGTCATCGGAGACGTTCATTTCGGCGACTGGGGAACCCCGATTGGCATGCTGATTGCCCAGCTGCATCGGGAAAATCCGACTTTGCCTTATTTTCAAGAACCTTTTTTTTCAACGGATTTGACAATGTCGATTTCGGACATTTCGGCTTTGTATCGTCGAGCCGCAGATGCTTTTAAAAATGAAGATGCTTTTAAGGAAGAAGCGCGAATAGCAACGTTTGAATTGCAAAACCATCGGCCGGGATATTTGGCTTTGTGGCAGATGTTTAAGGATAAATCCGTTGCCGCCGTCAAAGAAAATTATGATGAACTGGGCGTGGATTTTGATGTATGGCTGGGGGAAAGCGATGTCAATGACTTGTTGGCATTCGTGTTGTTGGACTTAACGGAAAAAGGGCTGGCGGAATTATCCGATGGCGCAATGATTGTTCGGTTGCCGGAAGAAAACGGCAGAACACGCGCGCCTTTGATTTTAAAAAAGTCCGACGGTGCTTATACCTATGCGGCGACGGATTTGGCTACGATTATTGCGCGTCAACGGGATTTTATTCCGCAGGCGATTTTATATGTGGTAGATGCCCGTCAACGGGAACATTTCGAACAGGTTTTTGAAGTGGCTCGAATGGCGCACTATGTGGATGATGATGTTTTGCTGGAACACATTGCTTTCGGAACCGTTAACGGTGCGGATGGGAAGCCTTTTAAAACCCGAGCCGGCGGTGTGATGAATCTGAAAAGCCTGATTGATTTGGCTGTTGATAAAGCATTTGAAAATATTCCCGAACAAATGGATGCTGCTTCGGCACAAAAACAAGCTCATCAAATTGCTATCGGTGCGTTGAAATATCAAGATTTAAAAAATGCGCGAACATCTGATTATATTTTTGATACAGAAAATTTCACAAAATCAGAAGGCCGCACAGGGGCGTATATTCAGTATGCAATCGCTCGGATTAATTCGATTTTGGAAAAGTCCGGTGAATCGGAAGCCGCCATTCAAGCCGCTTCGCTTCGCTTGTCTCACCCGATGGAACGTGAAGTGTTGTTGACGCTTAAACGGGAACCCGAAGCTTTAGAAGAGGCTTATCTGCGGCGCGAACCGTCTGTTATCAGTGAATATGTTTACGAATTGGCACAAAAATTCAGTACATTTTATGCGCATGTTTCGATTAACAGCGAGCCGGATGAAGCCCTTAAACAATCACGGTTGAAATTAATTTGTATGACGCGGGATACGTTGAAAAATAACTTAACCTTATTGGGAATAGAGGCACCTGCTAAAATGCTTTCAAAGGCTTAAGGCTCGTCTGTTCCCATATGTAATTGAACCAATCTACGTAATATTGATAAAGCGTCGGTGTGTAAACCATGATGACTTGCGCCGGCGTTGCCGGTTCGGTGCTTCGCTTTATCGCTGACGCTCTTATCCACAAAAAAAGCACCACAAGGGTGCTCTTTTTATGGATGGTGCCCAGAGGCGGAATGGAAATTCCCATTTTTCAAATGGGCCCCTTTCCGCTGACGCGAACAAACCCCCGCCGGCGCTGCCGGTTCGGTGCTTCGCTTCATCGCTGACGCTCTTATCCACAAAAAAAGCACCGCAAGGGTGCTCTTTTTATGGATGGTGCCCAGAGGCGGAATCGAACCACCGACACGGAGATTTTCAGTCTCCTGCTCTACCGACTGAGCTATCTGGGCAACAGATGACCCTCTTTATAAACGATTCTTTTGTCCTTGTCCAGTCCTTTTTTGCATTTTTATAAAAATTATTCAACCGTTAAAATATGGATGATATTTGTGGCGCCTTTTTGGGCAAACGGAATGCCCGCCGTGATGATAATTTGATCTCCCGGTTTAATCATTTCTTTGGCTTTGCCGTATTCCAACGCAATCGGCGCAATATCCAAAATTAAACTGACCGTTTGTGTTATAATCGGCGTGACACCCCATACCAGCGTACAACGGTGCATGACTTTTTCATCCGTTGTTAATGATAAAATCGGAATGCCGGTTCTTTCTCGAGCAACGCGCAACGTCGTTGCCCCCGAAATCGAATATGTGACGACGCAAGCTGCTTTATCCAGCACGCGCGCCATATTGGGAATAGATGATGTAATGGCGCTGGCAACCAAATGATCCGGCGGCAAAGAGATAATTTCCATTTGCTTTTTATATAAAGGATCTTCTTCGGTATGGGCAATGATTTTACGCATCGTGGAAACCGTGAGAACCGGAAATTCACCGACAGCGGTTTCTCCGGATAACATCACACAGTCAACGCCGTCGTAAACAGCCGTTGCCACATCCGAAACTTCAGCACGCGTCGGAGTCGGATTGTGAATCATGCTTTCTAACATTTGTGTGGCAATAATGACCGGTTTTCCTTGTGTTCGGCATAACCCCACGATGTGTTTTTGCAAAGACGGCAGATCTTCAATCGGCGATTCAACACCTAAATCGCCGCGCGCCACCATAATGGCATCCGATAAATCAACGATTTCTTTTAAGTTTTTAAGAGCCGCCGGTTTTTCGACTTTGGTAATAATCCAGGCGCGGTCTTTGATTTTTTCCCGCGCCATAATTAAGTCTTCCGGCCGTTGGACAAAAGAAAGGGCAATCCAGTCCACGCCCATGTTAAGGGCGTATTCCAAGTCAACCAAATCTTTTTCGGTTAACGCATTAATCGGCAACGTTACACCCGGTACATTCACGCCTTTATGATCCGACAAAACACCGCCCGTAATCACCAATGTATTGGCATGATGAGCGCCGACTTCGGTCACGCGCAATCGAATATTGCCGTCATTTAATAAAAGGTAAGTACCTTCTTCAATGGCATCAAAAATTTCCTGATGCGGTAAGGTCACGCGCGTTTCGTCTCCGAGTTGCGGATCCATATCCAAACGGAAAGAGGCGCCTTCTTTTAAAGTAACAGAGCCGTTTTTAAATTGACCGACCCGTAATTTAGGCCCTTGCATGTCGGCAATGACACCGATAGGCTGATTCAGCTCTTTTTCAACTTGACGAATATAGTCAAAATTTTGTTTGTGGCCTTCCAACGTACCGTGACTGAAATTCAAACGAAAAACATTTGCGCCGGCTTTGACCAGTTCATAAATGCGTTCTTTGGAAGATGTCGCAGGCCCCAGTGTCGCGATAATCTTTGTAAATGGTTTTTTCATGCCAGTTCCTTAATTGTAAATGAGACGGAACCGGAAATCGTTTCATTGGGGCCGATACTTTGAATGCCGGTGCCGACGATGCCTTCCGAAGCCAAGTTGAAAGCATTATTAGCCATCGTCGTTGGTTCCAGACAGACGAAATTTTTACGAGGGGGCGTATACAAAACAACATGATTAAAGACTTCATCCGAACGCATTTCAACGGCTTTTTTAAACTTCGGCCAAATCACTTCAGCCGTTCCGTCAAAGCCGCCGAAACAGGTGTCGAATTCAGCATCTTTAATTTCACGAGGTGTTTCAAAAGACCATTCCGCCGGTGTTTTGTACGGGCGGTCAATCGGGTCATCCAAATGTGACCAAACATTTTTAGTGCCGAATCGCAAAGTGATGTTAGGTGTTTTGACAAAAAACGGATGCAGTCCGATTCCGCACGGCATCGGTAAAACCGATGTATTTTTCAAAACAACGGTTGTTTTTAAAATATCTCCGTCCAGCGCGTAAATTAATTCAGCTTCATAAGAAAACGGATACCCTTTTTCGGATTTATCATGTTTCATCGTCAAAGTGACGCTTGTCGCGGTTTTGTCTTGAACAGTCCAAGCCGTTTTCCATCCGTCGCCGTGAATGGGATCCGCAATGCCGGCTTGATTAACGGGAACTTGTCGCGTGATGCCCCAATAGGTGAACTTGCCGCCTTTGATGCGATGTGTAAACGGCAACATCGGGAACATGGCCATGCCGTTGGGGTCTTTTTTCTGTAACGCCGTCGCAGAAGCCGGCCGCAATAAATCAAACGGTGCTTCGCCTTTGGTTCTTAAATACGCCAATGAGCCGCCGCAAAACGGGGCTATCCCCACTTCCAGATGTTCGTTTTGTAAAATGACAAGTTCGTCGGACATTTTTTAATTTCCCTTATTTCGCTTTTTGCATGTTTTCTTTCAGCGATTGATTGGCCCTGACCAACATGGCATCAATCGAATCTTTTTCATCAATTCGGCCGGCAATTCCGAAAGCTGTTGTAATAAACGCATTGCCGATTTCGGTTTTTAAATTTTGTTCTTGAATTTTCAAACGCAACCGTTCTTCCAAGAACTTAACGTTGTCCATCGGTGTTTCCGGCAACAAAATAGCAAACTCAACATCGCCGATGCGGCCGAGATAATCAGAATCCCGAATGGAATTTTTACAAATTTGAACTGTTTTTTGCAACGCTTCATCTCCAAAGCTATAACCGAATTCTTGCCCCAGTACGCGGAAGTGATCCAATTTTAAAACCAATAAAGAAATCGCCCGGTCATACCGAATGGCTCGTTTTAATTCTCGATTCCCGACGTCCAAAAAAGCTGCCCGGTTTAAAACACCGGTCAACGGGTCAATGGATGTCAGATACTTTAATTTTTCTTCCAACTGTTTGCGTTTCGTGATGTCAAATCCGACTGAACGAATTTCAATCGGTTTATTGTTTTCATCATAAACGACGCGGTTCGTCCACGAAATCCAAACCGCTTCGCCGTTTTTGCGCACGTTTTTGGTTTCGATATCGACATAAAGTTGGGGATTTAACAGAATTTTTTCAATAAGAGTTGGTTGATTGGGGTCTTTACGAGTCGGTGCGGCAATAATGGTTCCCATGATTTCGTGGTTAAGCAGTTCATCTTTCGTGTATCCGAAGAATTCTTCAGCATAATCATTAACGTAAGTAATGACACCTTTTTGATCAAAAGCAACAATGATGCTTCTGGCGTTTTCGGTTGTAAACGTGTCGGAGATGTCGTTTTTATTTTTCTTGAGTTCTTCCAACTCTTTGGACTGAGCGGCAAAAGATTCGCTGGCGCTTTTTAAGTTTAAACAGATGCGGTTGTGCCGGATGCGCAATTGAGCATACAAGAAAATCAGAAAGCAGGTTGCCGTTGCAAAAATCGTTGCAAGTACCCACGGTTCCAAACAAGTTGTCGACATAATAAACCCCTTCATATTTCGTAAAATATACTAAAAGATTAATAGATAAAAAAATAATCTGCAACCAAAATCGGTAAATATTGACATTTTTTCGTTTTTGGTGCATGGTTATGAGCAATTAAAGAGGCGATAAATGGCGCAAAAAGAAATTAAAGACATTATTGATGAAACATATAAATACGGCTTTGAAACGGACGTTGAAACGGAAACGGCGCCCAAAGGTTTGAACGAAGCGGTTATTCGTTTTATCTCGGCCAAAAAGGGGGAGCCGGACTGGCTTTTGGATTTTCGGTTAAAAGCGTATCACCATTGGCTGACGTTGAAAGAGCCGCATTGGGCCAAAATCAAATATGATCCGATTGATTATCAGGATTTGTATTATTATACGGCGCCCAAGAAAAAAGAGGGGCCCAAAAGTTTGGATGAGGTGGATCCCGAGATTTTAAAAACCTATGAAAAGCTGGGTATTCCGTTGCAAGAACAAAAGGCTTTGGCCGGTGTGGTGGCTGTGGATGCCGTGTTTGACAGTGTCTCGGTGGCGACGACGTATCGGGCTCGGTTGGCCGAGCAAGGCATTATTTTTTGTTCCATGTCCGAAGCGGTAAAAAATCATCCGGATTTAGTGAAAAAATATTTGGGTTCGGTCGTTCCTTACACGGATAACTTTTTTGCGTGTCTCAACAGTGCGGTTTTTTCGGACGGCTCGTTTGTGTTTATTCCGAAAGGGGTCAAAAGCCCGATGGAATTGTCCAGTTATTTCCGGATTAATGCGCGCAATTCCGGCCAATTTGAACGAACGTTGATTGTGGCCGAAGAAGGGGCTTATGTCAGTTATTTGGAAGGATGCACGGCGCCGCAGCGTGATGAAAATCAATTGCATGCGGCTGTGGTGGAAATTGTGGTGTTGGATGATGCCGAAGTTAAATACTCGACGGTTCAAAACTGGTATCCCGGCGATAAGAACGGTGTCGGCGGAATTTATAACTTCGTGACGAAACGCGGGCTTTGCCGGAATCGAGCCAAGCTGTCATGGACGCAAGTCGAAACCGGTTCGGCAATTACATGGAAATATCCGTCCTGCGTTCTGTTGGGGGATGACAGCGTTGGTGAATTTTACTCGGTCGCGCTGACAAATAACTATCAACAGGCCGATACAGGAACCAAAATGATTCATCTCGGGAAAAACACGCGTTCGACCATAGTGTCTAAAGGTATTTCTGCGGGACATTCCAACCAAACCTACCGCGGGTTGGTGAAAATGGGAAAAAATGCATCCGACGGACGTAATTTTTCCAGATGCGACAGCTTGTTAATCGGAAATAAGTGTGGGGCGCACACGGTGCCTGTGATGGAAAGTGTGAACAAAACGGCCCGTATCGAGCATGAAGCAACGACATCTAAAATCAGTGATGAACAATTGTTTTACTGTGAACAACGCGGATTAAATCCCGAAGAAGCCGTGTCTTTGATTGTGAACGGTTTTTGTAAAGAAGTCATGCAGCAATTGCCGATGGAATTTGCGATTGAAGCCGGCCGGTTGATTGGCATCAGCTTGGAAGGAAGTGTGGGATGAAACAATATTTTGACAAGAAACTGTTGAAAAAGGCAATTGATGTTTGGGGAAAGCATGCGCAGCTTTTGACGCTTTTGGAAGAGATAAGCGAGTTGCAAAAAGAGATTTTGAAAAATATCAATCGAGGTAAAGAAAACTTAAACGAACTCATTGATGAAACGGCAGATGTTGAAATTATGCTGGAGCAGCTTAAATATATTTTTGACATCGAACAAGCAGTTGAAGAAAGAATTCCGGTTAAACTGGAAAAGGTAAGAAGACGATTAGAAGGGTAATATGGCTTTATTGGAAATTAAAAATTTGCATGCCCGTGTGGGTGAAAAAGAAATTTTAAAAGGGCTTTCATTGACAATTGAACCCGGAACGGTTCATGCGATTATGGGACCGAACGGTTCCGGCAAAAGCACGCTGTCAAATGTGATTGCGGGGCATCCGGCGTATGAAGTGACAGAAGGTGAAATTTGTTTTAAAGGCAAAGACTTGTTATCCTTGCGGACAGATGAACGGGCGAACGAAGGGGTCTTTTTGGGGTTTCAATATCCGGTTGAAATTCCGGGTGTTTCGTATGCTTCGTTTTTAAAACAAGCGCTTATCAGCAAAATGAAATATTTGGGTGAAAAGCCGTTGGATGCGGTTCAATTCATTAAACGGTTAAAAGTGCGCGCACAGGCGCTGGGCATTACGGATGAAATGTTAAAGCGGCCGGTGAATGTCGGCTTTTCGGGCGGCGAGAAAAAACGGCTTGAAACGCTTCAAATGGGCTTTTTGGAACCGGATTTTTGTATTTTAGATGAAATGGATTCCGGTTTGGACATTGATGCTTTGCGTGTTGTCGGACAAGGTGTCTGCATTATGCGCGAACCGCACCGGTCATTCTTGTTAATCACACATTATCAACGATTACTCGATTATATCGTGCCGGATGTCATCCATATCATGGTCGACGGGCGCATTGTGGAAACGGGTGATAAATCTTTGGCGTTGACGTTGGAAGAAAAAGGCTATGCGGATTACAAATAAGACTTTAATGCCGGCGGAACTGTTTCATGAAGACGTTGTCGATGCGTCGGGCAGCTATGTGATTGACGTGCCTGAAGCAGCGCGGTATGAAGGCGTCTTTTTATTAAAGGGCGAATCTTTAAAAATCACTGTTCACTTGACGGGTAAAAAAGCTGCATGCGATATTAAAATTGCTTATTTATCTTCAGCCGATTTAAAGAACGATATTGTATGTGATGTCTATCATGATGTGCCCGAAACGGTTTCGTCTCAAATTGTCAAAGGGGTGTTGGCTGAAAACGGAACAGCCGATTATCATGGCGTTATTCATATTCCTTTTGACAGTCAAAAGTGTGAGGGCAGTCAGAACCACCGTGCCGTTTTATTATCGGATGAGGCGAAAGTGACGTGTGTGCCGGAATTGGAAATTTATGCGGATGATGTCAAGTGTGCGCACGGGTCGGCTATCGGGGCTTTGGATGAAACACAGCTGTTTTATTTGCAAACACGCGGGATTGACCGTAAAGAAGCACAAAAAATGCTGATACACGGATTTTTGTCGGATTTGTTGCCGGACTCGTTTGAACCGCAGATTACGGATTGGATGGTGAAACATGCATAAAGCCGATTTTCCGATTTTCAACCAAAAAATTTACGGGAAAGACCTTGTTTTTCTGGACAGTGCAGCCTCTGCCCAGAAACCGAAAGCTGTTTTGGATGCGATGTATGAAATGGCGGTTAAAGAATATGCAAATGTACATCGGGGAGCTTATTATTTATCTGAAATGGCGACGAATGATTTTGAACAAGCGCGCCAAACGGTGGCTGATTTTATTCATGCACGGCCGAAAGACATTATTTTTACCCGCGGTGCTACTGATGCGATGAATTTGGTTGCCGGCACTTATGGGCGGACTTTACAGGCGGGCGATGAGATTGTTTTATCCGTTGCCGAACATCATTCAAATTTGGTGCCATGGCAATTGTTGCGAGATGAAAAGGACGTCATTTTAAAATTTATTGACGTGACGGATGACGGGTTGTTGGATATGGATGCTTATCGGGCAGCCTTGACAGACAAAACGAAATTGGTTGCGATGACACACATGTCAAATGTGTTGGGAACGATTTTCCCGATTCAGGAAATCACACGGTTGGGTCATGAAGCAGGTGCAAAGGTCTTGATTGACGGATGTCAGGGAGTCGTTCATGCACCGGTAGACGTAACGGCTATCGGATGTGATTGGTACGCTTTTTCGGGACATAAGATTTATGGGCCGACCGGTATCGGGGTGTTATATGGCCGGTGGGAAGTCATGAATGCGCTGCCTCCGTTGCAAGGCGGCGGCGATATGGTTAAGTCTGTTCATCTGGATAAAAGCGTGTATGCGGATTCTCCGGCGCGTTTTGAAGCCGGTACGCCGGCGATTGTCGAAACAGTCGGGTTGCGGGCGGCGATTGAGTATGTAACGGCTGTCGGAATGCCGGAAATCGAAGCGGCAGAAGAACGACTGATGGCAATGATGATTGACGGATTGTCACAGATTCCGGGTTTCCGGCCTTTGGGAAAGTCTGCTCATAAAAAAAGTTTGGTGAGTTTTAATCTGGTGGGGTTGCATCCGCAAGATGTTGCTATGATTTTAGATCAACAGGCGATGGCCGTGCGTGTCGGGCATCATTGTGCGCAACCGATTCACGAACGATTTGGTGTGACCGGGAGCATTCGGGCATCATTAGGCCTTTATAATGATGAAAAAGATATAACGGCTTTTATCAATGGCTTGAAAAAAGCGCAGGAGATGTTGTCATGACGGATGTATCAACGGATTTTCATGCGCGTGTGGGCGAACCGCTTCCGAAAGGAATTCCGGTTGCGACCAAAGAAATGGTTATTGAGGCGTTAAAAACAGTCCAAGATCCGGAATTGATGTTGGATGTGTGGAGTTTGGGTCTGATTTATGACATTGACATTCATTCCGACGGGGATGTGTTTATTCAAATGACGTTAACGGCACCGACATGCCCGATTGCGGGTGAAATGCCGGGGATGGTTGCGGCGGCAGTGGCGGCTGTTAACGGTGTGGGTGTTGTTGATGTGACCTTGGTATGGGATCCGCCATGGACATTGGATCGATTAAGTGAAGAATTGAAATTGGTTTTAGGCATTTAAAAGCCGCTTCGTGAGGAGCGTCTTTGAATGGAAATAAAGAGGTCATAAAACCTCTTTTTTTTATGTAAAAAAGAGTTGACAGTGGGGGG
>CALGXF010000024.1 GCA_937935995.1 uncultured Alphaproteobacteria bacterium | reverse complement strand
CCCCCCACCTGTCAAGCACTTTTTTAAAAAGATTAAAAAATAAAATTTGTCACAAAATCGTCACGAAAAAAGAATTGCTTTTTCGGGGAATTCTGTTATCTTTGGCACATCCAAACAATTAAATTAAAAAGGAAATAAAATGACAGAAGGATTGATGAAGAATAAACGCGGATTGATCATGGGGGTTGCCAATGATCATTCAATTGCTTGGGGTATTGCTAAAGCTGTTGCCGATCAAGGCGGTGAATTGGCTTTCACGTATCAAGGCGAAGCTTTGGAAAAACGGGTTCGTCCTTTGGCTGAATCCATCAATTGCGATACGTTAATTCCATGCGACGTGACGGATTCGCAAAGCATGGATACAGTTTTTAAAACATTAAAAGACAAATGGGGTACGATTGATTTTGTCGTTCATGCCATTGCTTTTTCGGATAAAAACGAACTCAAAGGCCGCTATGTTGACACAACGGCGGAAAACTTTTCCAAAAGCATGTTGATTTCTGCTTATTCTTTCACGGATGTGTGCAAACGGGCAGCGGAATTGATGCCGAACGGCGGTTCTTGCTTAACTTTGACTTATTTAGGCGCCGAAAAATACATCCCGAACTACAACGTCATGGGTGTGGCCAAAGCGGCTTTGGAAGCATCTATTCACTTCATTGCTTACGATTTAGGCGGTCAAAACATTCGTGTCAATGCTATTTCAGCCGGCCCGATTCGGACATTGGCTGCGGCCGGAATCGGCGATTTCAAACAAATTTTATCTTGGAATGAATTGAATGCGCCGTTGCAAAGAAACGTCACAATCGAAGACGTCGGCGGCACCGGATTATATTTATTAAGTGATTTGTCTTCCGGTGTGACAAGCGAAATCATTCACGTTGATGCCGGATATCACAAGTTGGGTATGATTAATCCCAAAAACGCGCATCAGACAGCACAATTGCTGGCAAACTTCAACATCTGATAAAAAGCTCTCTTCGGAGAGCTTTTTTATTGCTGTTTTTCCTTTTTTATGTTACACATTGTGTATGAAAGGATAAATACCATGAAATGGGATTGGTTAAAAGAACGCATCCAAACATTGGGATTAACTCAAGCACAATTTGCCGACCGCATTGATTGGGAAACGACGCGGGTTAGCGAGTTGATTAACGGCAAACGAGATTTTCCCGGCCGCAAGCTTAAAAAAGCGGCACACGTTTTGGATGTTTTTTTTCAAGATTTATCCGATTACAACAATGATCACACGACACGCATTCCCGAACCGATTGATCACGAAAAGCGGTATCTTATTGAACAATCCGTTGCCAAAGCCCTTCAAAAGAACAAAGTTTTCTTAACGGCCGGTCAGCAAGAAGAGATTATTCATGATTTATATGCACGTGCCGAATGGATAAAAGATGAAAAAAATAAAAAGGCCTCTTAAATGAAAAAAAGCCCTTTCTTTAATATTATTGTTGATAACGAATCGAAACGAGGACTCGGGCTGATGGAATCAAGTTTGTTGGATGAAGCTGCCGAACAAGCTATCCGCTTGAAACGCCATGAACGCCATGCGTTTTACAAAGGAATTGTGTGCGGGGCTGCCGGATTATTTTGTTTATGCCTGCCGGTCGAATTGATTTTAAAATCAAACCCGCAAGAACCGTCTTCCTGTGTTTCAACCGCTGCGCCGGTACAGGAAGCTATCTCAACGCAGCAGGCGCAAACATTGAAAAAACTGGTTCATACTGTCGCGGCCTGCGAACAAAAAAGCACGCAATCCATTTATTCCCAAATCCGCCGCAAAGCTCAAGTCAAATCTTATAAAAAAGTACCTAAAGAAGCTTATCCCGGCATCATCAAAGAATTAAAAACCCGCGTTTGTTCTTAATTTGGTGTTTTGGGATTGACAGAAGTTACACTTTATGTAATATTTACATATCGACGAATGTCTATAAAGGAAAAAAGGAATGAGAGAAAACCCTCTGATTCGTCAAAAGTGTCTTTTATTATTCAAGCTTATTTTGCTTGGATTGTGTTTGCTCTTCTTGACTTGATTCGATTTGCTCCAAATAAGCCGTTAATTTATCCATACATTGCATTAACAAGCTGGGATTATGCTCTTTGTTCGCATCTTCAATCCCTTGAACGTACAACGGGCTTTCCATCAAAGAAGGCGTGCCGTTTTCCTGAGCCTCATTGCCGAAAAGCGTTGAAAATGTTTCTCCCCTGCCCGACGCCGTAGCGTAGTAACCCAAGCAATAGGCAAGATCAAGTTCCTGTTCGGGTTCAGGCCCAACCTGAACCGGCATCGGTTCATTCGGTAAATCAGGCTTATTTTCCTGTTGCATGGCCTTGACTGCCCCTTGAACCAACCCCGTACAAAATAACTGCGTTTGGATGGAAGCTTCACGCATCAAACCATCTTGTTGGCCTTCCGTAAAAGCAGCCATTTGGGAAAACGGCATCGGCGCGCCCAATGCTTTACTGTTCCTGTCGAAAAATCGAATTAAATCCGAATTTTGAGCCTCTCTCGTCAAACTGTCGTAGTACCCAAGGCAATACGCAAAAGTCACAGAACTGTCGCTTTTGGACACATTCATTAAGTCTGCCGGAGACCTTTCGGCTTGTGCCGGCATCATCCAACACAGCAAGGCAAGTAAAATAAATTTTTTCATGAACCCTCCTTTTTATTCAGAATAGGCCGAAGTCATGATTTTGTAAAGACATATCCTAATTTAAGTTTTTTTATTGAAAAAACAAGCCTTTGGGAGTATACTTAAAGGTAGTAAGGAGGAAAATAATGCCATTAAAAGATAGTCTTAAAGCCCTTGCCTTATCCGGCGTTTTAGCGACCTCCGCGACATTAGGGGCAGTGCCGGAAAATGACTCTGTTTCACAAGACAAAAATAATTTGGCATCCAAAGTTACCCCTCCCATACGTACGATACAGAAAAACAATTCTTTAACGGATGCTTCGGAAATTGAATATGCTAAAAAAGCTTATGAAGAGGAAAAAGAACGTTTAACGCCTCGCATGAGTGACGTTGATTTTCAAAAAAAACTGGATAATTATAAGAAAAATATAAAAGGCTCTCCCGAAGAAATTAATATGATTATGTCTTTTTTGAAAACTTTGGCATCGGAAGCTGAAGGACGACGCATTTTGGAACGGGCAGAAAACGATATTATTTTTTCATGCACAAACGCTCCTCAGGAAGATTATTATGCTTACTATAAACACCCTAAAAAAGAAAAACCGTCGATTGTGTTTAATAAAGCCGTTCCTTTTGAAAACAAAGCTCTTCGTACAATGATGCTGTCTCACGAACTGCGACATTCAGTACAATACGCCGAAGGGCGAAAGAACATTGGTCAACAGGGAATTGTCGGATATACAGATTTATCGACACAAAAGCTATCAGAAGTTGAAACGCATTTGTTCGATACCATCTGCGCAGAAAAACAAAATCCGCAGTTAAATGACAAAAATGACTCAAGAGGAACTGCACGCCTTTTCAGATCATTAAAAAATCATTATGTAGGAAAAGCTAAAGAATTAAGCATCCCTCAACAATACATTGATGCTTATGCGCAAAGGAAAGCCAAAACCGAATATATTAAACAAATGTGGGAAAGTCCTTTAAATAAGCCTGAGGATAATGACCTTGCGAAACGACAACATGCCTGGTTCGAACATTGGCATCACGGTTACAACCTTCAAGCTGCCAGCAACGATGATGTCATCTGTATGTCGAAAATGTCTTATCAAAGAGAGGCTCGCGATCCCAAAGCAGAAAGAGAGCTTATCTCTATGTTTACAAAAGAGATGGGCATTGATCTTCCTCCCGATTATTTCCGAGACCGTTCAAAAATGTATACAAAATCCTATTCAAATCCCCTTGTGGGTAACGCAGAAACGTACTTTGAGGACTCGGAGAGTGAGTCTGTCCGTACTGAAGAAATGGCTATTCGTAATAAAGCAATAGAAAAATTCAACTTCAAAACCGATGAAGGACAACTGATGGCTGATTATGTCTTAAAAAAAATACCCATAGAACATTCTTTTCAAAAAGCAGACGGATTGGGAATGCAACTACTCAATCGTATTCAACAATATGAATTAAATCCCGAAAATCAATCCCCATGGAAAGCACCAGAGGAAAAGAAAGATATCTTCTCTAACTTGAACTGCTCCATATCATATCAGAAAGGGAAAGGATTTATAGATAAGGACGAAGGGACCTTATTAAAGGATGCTTCTGCCATTTTTTCAAAAATGCAAGATTGTGTCAAAGAGGGGCGACAGGAATACGCGGAAGTTCTGGGAAAAAAACAGAAGGAGAAAGCAGCTCTTTCTCTGAATGCTGCATTATCGACGTTAGAACGCCCATCGACCGAAAATTCAGCAAATGTCAAAACATCTACCCCTGTCAACACGGCCGCAGCAGTTCTTTTGAATAACCGAGGACGTTAATAAGACAAGACATCATGAAGCTTTTTTAATGGCGGAAGTGACTGCGGGGCAAAAACATGCCAGTGGCATGAATTTTGACACGATAAGCAATGAAACTTGTTGAGCGGAATGGCCATGAACGCGAAACATAGTTGGAATTGGGCGAGAAGAGCCCCTGAACGAGTGCATTAAAAAAAAGCCGTTTTAAACGGCTTTTTTAATGGCGGGAGTGAAGGGGCTCGAACCCTCGACCTTCTGCGTGACAGGCAGACGCTCTAACCAAACTGAGCTACACCCCCAACAGGTGATGCGTATTTTTATCAAATTTTAAAACCAAATGCAAGCATTTTTTTTAAGAATGCCTATTTTTTTTCAAATTATGACTCAAAATCCAAATTCCGTATATGTTTTACCGGCGCGCCATGCCGTAATCGCCGCGACTTGAGAAGCAACCATCGGTGTCGGTAAATTATCTAAATCAAAAAACACCCATCCTTCACATTTATTCGGCTCCGCATTGATGACGCTTCCGTGCCATCGCTCACATTGAAAGAAAAAATCAACCGATTCTTCTTTGATTCCGTCCGTGCGTCGGTAAGAAACCAAGACACATTTTAAATCAGTCGGTTCAATATCAATCCCGGTTTCTTCTTTAGCTTCCCGAATCATGCCCTGAATTGCCGATTCGCCGGCTTCTACATGACCGGCCGGCAAAGCCCAACATCCGTCCATAGAACCCGTATTTTGCCGTTTACCGAGACAAATCTTGCCTTCTTTCATCAAAAACATCAACGCAATCGATCTGATTTTATTTCTTTCCATGCTCGACATCCATCATATGTTGCAACCCGACAAAAGCCCGATTATGCGTCGTCACCACAAACGTCGGCATTTGCTTCATGAAAGCCGAACGACGGCCTTTATCTTCGAACCGCTGCCGAAAATGAGATTCTTTAAATAAATCCAAAACACCCGGTTGACGGATAATACCGCCCGTGATATACGTGCCGCCGAAAGCACTTAAAATCATTGCCATATCACCGGCCACAACGCCCAGCCAATCAAACATATGAATAACGGCTTTATAAGGAATATCCGTGCGTTTCAAAGCCTGTGCCATAATTTCCTGCGGGCTTAAATTTTCTTTCGGAACACCGTGAATAGCACACAAAGCCTCGTAAATCAAAGCCAACCCTTTCCCGGAAATCACGCGCTCAGCCGAAATATGATCATATTGATGACGCAAATAAGAATATATTTCAAATTCTCTGTCGGTTTGAATCGGAATACTGACATGACCGCCTTCCGTTGCAATGCTGCGCCAGCCGTTCCCGATTGAAATTAAATACGTCGCACCTAATCCGGTTCCGGGTCCTAAAACAGCTTTCGGATAGCCGGGTAAAACCGCACCGTCGCCGATTTTTAATAAATCTTTGTCTGCCAAATACGGAATAGCCATCGCCTGCGGTTCAAAATCATTCACAACTTTCAGCTCTGTCAGTCCCAGCTGCCGAATCAACTCCGTTTTTGAAAAAGACCACGGATTATTCAAAAAAACCAACTTATCCGCCATAACCGGCCCCGGCACACCCATCACAATCCGCCGCGGCAAAGGACGCCCGGATTGCATTTGATATGCTTCCATGACTTCACATAAACTGTTGTAATCATGTGTTTGATAGGTTACAACCGGCGACGGCTTTTCATCAAAAGTTGAAAATCGGATATTCGTTCCGCCCATGTCAATCATCAAAAAAGGTTCGGTCATGTTAAAATCCCTCCGGAATTCTGGAAAAGACACACGTGATATTATCAATCATACATCCAAAGCCGCCGGATACTTTCTGCCACCCGTTTTTAACCGCTTCATTTTGAACACATACAATCATCATATCCGAACATTTATCCGTAATGGTTTCATTGGAAAAGACCCAAATCATAAATCCCATCATTGCCAGAATAAGCCCCCCGATGACATATCCCGTTTTCATTTTTGTGCATCCCCTTTTACACGTTTATTTTCGATTCGGGAAAAAGCCGGAATACGGACTCCCTTTTCCACATATACGCCTGTTCCCAGAAAAACGCAAGGTTCAATCACAACATCTCTTTCCACTTGCGTATCAAAAGAAAAATAAACCGTCGCCGGATCCAATAACGTCACACCGTTTTCCATCATTTCTCGACGCTTCCGATTTTGGAAAACAGATTCCGCCGCCGCTAATTCTTGTCTGGAATTCACACCGGCAACTTCTTCCTTATCCCCCAAAATGTATCCGGTTTTTAATCCTTGTTTTTTGGCAAGAGCGACAATGTCCGTTAAATAAAATTCTCCCGAAGCATTTTCATTTTTAACGTGTTGCAACAACGTCAATAAATGCCGGCCGTTTACACACATCACACCGGAATTACATAACCGAATTTCCCGTTGTTCCGGCGTTGCATCTTTATATTCCACAATTGCTTCCAATCCGCATTCATCCACAATCAACCGGCCGTAACGCGCCGCATCATCCGGTTCAAAACCGATAACGACAACATCGGCACCGTCTTCACAAGCTTTTTGCGTTTTTTCCAATGTTTCTTTTGTAAACAGCGGATGATCTCCGAACAAAACAAAGCACGTTCCGTCAAAAGGTGCAATCATGTCTGCCGCAGCCAATGCCGCATGCGCCGTTCCCAAAGCGATGTTTTGAATAAATGTCCGATGCGGTTCAACGGCTTTTCGAACGACATCCATCTCTTTTGACACCACAACCGCCAACTCATCCAACTGCATTTGTGTCAATGTATCAATAATGCCGGCAATCATCGGACGACCGCCGATTTCATGCATCACTTTGAACGAATCCGATTTCATCCGCGTGCCGCGGCCGGCGGCTAAAATAATTGCCTTTTTCATAAAAACTCCTCAAATAACGATATTATGATCAACCGCAAAACTACGCAGTTTTTCCCGCAAAGAATGAGACTTCGAAGATAAAATAGATAACAAATATTCCCGTACTTCCGCCGCATTCATCGATAAAACCATTGCTTTGACTGCCCCCAAAGACGAAGCATTCATCGACAGCCGCGTAATACCGAGCGCGACTAAAGCCATCGCATCCAGCGGTTTCCCGGCCATTTCGCCACACACAGAGCATGGAACATTAAATTCTTTGCACGTATCGGCCACATATTTCAACGCACGCAACATCGGTGCCGACAAGACATCATATCGTTCCCAAATCGTCGGATCGCTTCGATCAGTTGCAAAAAGAAATTGAGATAAATCATTGCTGCCGATTGACAGAAAATCAACCAACGGCAACAGCTCTCTTAATTGAAACGCCAATGACGGCACTTCAAGCATTGTTCCGACTTTAATGGATTTAGGCAAAACACCGCCTTTTTCTTTTTCGCGTTGCAGCTCGATTTGAAGCGTTTTTTTCGCCTCAATAAATTCATCCACATCCGTAATCATCGGGAACATGATGTACAAATCACCACCGTTTACGGCCCGGATAAAAGCGCGAAGCTGAGCCCGCAAAATCGACCGTCTGTCCAAAGAAATCCGAATAGAACGCCATCCCATCGCCGGATTTTCTTCCGCCCGATGTTGCAAGTAAGGCAACACTTTATCCGATCCGATATCCAACGTCCGGAAAATAACTGGTTTCCCGTTGGCATTGACCAAAGCCCGTTTATAAATTTCCGTTTGAACCTGTGTATCCGGTAATTGAGCCGTCGACATAAACGGCAATTCCGTTCGGTACAACCCAATACCGTCTGCCATGCCGTCTCCCAATGCCAGCATATCAATCGCCAACCCCGCGTTGATATTCAAAGAAACCGGAACACCGTCCAATGTCTGACATTTGACATTTTTCAGTTTTTCATATTTTTTACGCAGCTTTTCCAACAAATCAAGGCGCGCTTTAAAGTCCGTCAAAACATCGTCTGCCGGATTAATAAAAATAAATCCGTTATCTCCGTCAACGGCAACGGTATCTCCTTTTTGCACAAACGAAGCAATACCGGGCAAACTGCCGACGACCGGAATCCCCAAAGATTTAGCCACAATGACGGCATGCATGGTGGGAGAACCCTCTTCCAACACCAACGCTTTGATTTTAGAGCGGTCATAATCTAACAATTCCGCAGGCCCCATAGAGCGGGCAATTAAAATCGTATCAGGATCCAGCTTTTTATTTTTATCCGACATATTCCGCCCGGCCAAATGCTGTTGCAACCGGTCAGCCAAATCCTGAAAATCATGCACCCGTTCTTTTAAATACGGGTCCGCAATCATGCTCATCCGCTCGGCAATATCATCAGCCACTTTCTGAACAGCCGCCTCAGCCGTCAATCCCGAATGAATGTAATCGGTAATTTTTTGAATCCACCCTTTGTCTTTGGTAAACATTCGGTATGTTTCAAAAATTTCGGCGTTTTCATCGCTGATATCGGGAGACGCCAACATTTCTCCCAACTCTTTATCCATTTTTTCCAAAGCAATGTTAAGACGCTTTAATTCCGTCCCTTCATTGGAAGAAACCACATCCGTCACCCGTGCCACACGGCTGTGCACATACGCTTTTCCGATAGCCATACCGGATACCAAACGCACCCCTTCCCATCTGGATTGCAAATCCTTTTTGGGTTTCATGGTGTGATTGTCTTTAGCCTTAAAGTCAACAGAAACCAACATTTGCGCCAAAACCATCGCAACGGTTTCCAAAATTTCAACTTCATCTTCTTCATAGACGTGATTTTCTTCGGTCTGAACCGCCAAAACACCTAAAACTTGGCTGCCTTTCAACACCGGTACGCCCATTAACGATTTAAATAACTTTTCACCGGTTTCCGGTTTATAAACAAAGCTGGGGTGATCCCACGCATCCGTAAACGACAATGCCTTTTTCTGAACAGCGATTTCACCAATCAGCCCTTCTCCCATACGCAGAGTCGTTTCATGTACCGCTTCGGGCTTCAAGCCGTAACTTGCAAATAATTCCAAAATATCGCCGGGTTGCAAAAAATAAAAAGAACAAACCTGCGTGTGCAGCTCCATCGCTACGATTTCAACGATTTTATCCAGCTTTTCCTGAACGGGAGACTCTTGAACCATCACCTCCCGCAACCGTTTTAATAAACGGCGCGCGGAAATTTCCTGCTGGTTCTTCGTCTGCTCCATTTTACCCCTCGTTCAGGCGACTTTTCATCTCTTCAAGCGCTTTTTGCGTTTCATCCATTAACCGGGCGACAACTTCTTGAGCCGTACTTTCCTGTTTGACAAGCCCGACAATCTGCCCCGCCATCACGGAACCGTTATCGACATCGCCATCCAACACAGCCTTTTTCAAAGCGCCTGCCCAGAATGTTTCAATTTTAGTACGCGCTTCTTCAATTGTCAAACGTTCGTTCTCATAATCCTCTATGACATGCAATTGATGCGCCGCAAAAGCATCGTGTGCTTTGTTGTACAAAGACCGAACCGGAATGACCGGAAAAGTCGGCGACATCTGCATCGTCGGAACGGCATTTCGGGAAGCCGCCCGAATGTATGCTTTTTTAAACGCATCATGAACCGGGCATTCTTGAATACAAATAAAACGGGTACCCAGTTGGCATCCAGCAGCACCCATCATCAAACAAGCGGCAATCATTTGGCCGGTACCGATACCACCGGCAACAAAAACCGGTACATCTTGAATAAACGGCATCACTTCTTGCATCAAAACAATCGTGCTGACAGGCCCGATATGACCACCGGATTCGTGTCCTTCAATCACCAACGCATCAATGCCGTTTTTAATCAGCCTTTTCCCGATTGCCGCCGTCGGAGCAAATGTCATGACTTTGACACCGCCGTCTTTTAATTTTTGAATCATTTCGGCTGTCGGTACACCGCTGGCCAAAATCACATGAGAAACTTTTTTGCGAATACACACATCAATTAAATCCATAATCTGTGGATGCAAAACAATCAAATTCACTCCAAACGGCCGAGAAGTTGCTTGCTGTGTCAATTCTATTTCTTGTTCCAATTGCGCCGGATTCAAAAAACCGCAAGATAAAAAGGCAAATGCTCCGGCATTCACAACGGCGGCGACCCATTTATGATTTGAAATAGAAGCCATTGCGCCGCCGATAATCGGATATGAGCTGCCTAAAAAATCTGTGCCTCGTTGAGATAATTTGTGTAATAAAGTCAAATCAGTCATTTTTATCCTCTTTTTAAAATTTTCTTATCAATACACTTTTTTACGCCAAAAGGAAAGTTTTTTTTTGCTTGACAGAGGCATAAAAGCGCGCCTAAATTCACCTTTATTTGAAAGATGAAAGGATTAAAAATGACAGTCACTTATAAAATCGGTGAAAAAGATACGCGCCCTTGGGGAGATTGGGAAGTCATTGATGTCGGCCCTTCTTATATTGTCAAACGGATTCGTGTGATGCCGGATAAAAAATTGTCATTGCAACTGCACCACCACCGCGACGAACATTGGATTATTGCACAGGGAACGGCTCAGGTGACTGTGGGTGAAAAAGTATTTGAAGCTCCGGCAAATACGCCGATTTTCATTCCTGTCGGCGAAAAACACCGCATTGCCAACACAACGAAAGAACCCGTCGTTTTTATTGAAGTTCAAACCGGTGACACACTGGATGAGACGGATATTGTTCGATTGGAAGATTCCTACGGCCGCGTTTAAAGAAAAGGAGCCGAGAGGCTCCTTTTTTTTAAAGCGGATTATTTGCACAACGCGCGGTTCCATTCGTTCCGATCGAGGTTGTTCACGTAGCCACTTTTGGGATGAACGAAAAACGCCTTAACACTACCACTTGCGGTTGCAGTCCAGGCATACTCACTAATAGAACTGGCAATCACAGGGCATTTTCCGGTTCCCGTGAGTCCGTCCCAGTCAGGGCAAACTTCGTACATGGTTGCTAAATGACGACCATTGGCTTTGCACCAATTTGATGCACTCCACCAGTTAAGGTTAATATTACTGATACAAAACCCGTTTGACTCTGTTCCCCCTTCACATGCTGCCATGGCTGGGGTGGACATAGCGATTGCCATAGCTGCTGTTAATAAAATTTTCTTCATTTTCTTTTCCTTTCTTTTAATTTGAACATGTTTTGCTGGTGCTATCCATTGATAAGCAATATCCATACATCGGATCCGAACCGGTGCTGCTTAAACTGCCCGTGTAATCTTCTGTCGATGACGTCAACTGGCAATACATCCCGGAAGAACATCCTGTTTCTTCTCGTAAATATGTATCCGTTAAATGAACGTTTGGTTTACAAAAACTGCCATTGGATGTCATTTGTTCACAAACGCCATACATCGTACTGGCTCCTGAATAACTTATAGCGCCGTAACACGCTTTACTCGTCCAAGCCACACGGCAATATTGACCGGACGGACATGAAGTGACATTTAAATCAGGCAGTGTTTCGTATGTCTCCGTCGGACTGACGTAGCCGGTTACTTGACAATCCGAACCAATGACTCCGACGGCTCCGACTGGATTTGTGTACCGATAAACACATGCTGTTTCCCCACAACATGTTTGTGTCTCCTCTTGCCATGTCTTGCCGGAAACTTCACAACATGCTTGACTGTCATCCGGATTACAACAAGCCCCCTCTAAACAAACCCCAGTCGAACATTCTGTCCCGTCAGGCAAGTTGCTGATTTGGTCACACCCCTCTTCAACCGTCGTGATTTCTTGGCATTCCGTCGGAATCGGTAATGTCGGACACACACATTCATAATCTGTACAAACTTCGCCGTTCAAACAATCGTCATCTGTTGTACAGGCAGGCGGCATCTCACAATGAACGCCTTCATAACCGTCTTCACACACACACGCACATGTTGCACTGTCCCATGAAGCATGTTCGGGACAATCTTGTGGTTCGCACACACAATCGCACGTAATGGGATCACGCATAAATCCGTCGGCACAGGTCGTGTAACAACTGCCGCCGCATTCCGTGTAACCAGGCGCACAAACACAACTTCCACTTTGGCAAACTTCTTTCGGTTTGCACAGGTTATCATTATCTCGACAGACGCCGCTTTCACAAGATTGGCATCCGGAACAGTTACAATCTATGGGGTCAACCCCGCTGGACGGTTTACCAACAGATAATCCGTTATAAGAAAAGACAAATGTGTTATCCGAACCACATGTTGAAGACAAATCAGACCCATTTAATGTCACACTTTTGGGAACAGGAAAAGTCATGTCTTGTAATCGGCGACACACGCGTTCAGGAACATGAGAGGCAATAATGTCATATCCGTTGCCGGTTGTCTTTTTATGTTGGTAAGTAATGCTTTCGACGACTTCATCAAATCCGGCCAACGGATAAGTTTGTCCGGAGGTCGCTTGTCTGACGAAAGGATTTGAGAAAGAAGTCACGGCACGTAAATCGACTTGATTATAGATTTGGTTGGCGCGATGTTTAGACACAGCGAAGGAATAAGCCGCAATCCCGCCGACAGTTAGTACCCCGATAATTGCCAAAACGGCGAGCATTTCAATCATACTGCGGCCGGTTTGAGGGAAAAGGCGGTCGGCTTGGCATCGGCGGGGCGAAGGGGCGCGGGTGGGCGAACCGCCGATTATTTTATCCGATGATGTTCCATTCGTTAGGTGCGTCTCCACATCGGACGACTCTTTCCCCATCGTCTTTTTTCCAAATAAGCTTTTCAATTTCAACATCGTTTTCTCCTCTTGTCAGACAGACTTGAATATATCATACCATACCCCCCCCCCCCCAGAGTCAAGCAGAAAATGCACAAAAAAAAGAGGTCTTTCGACCTCTTTTCCCAAAACAATTAAAATGAACGTCACAAAGCACGGTCAATATCGTGCCATGGATCATCCTTTTGAATAGGTACCGGGAATAAAGAATATGTATAAATGTTAAAGAAATATGGATTTTGCAAAACTGCTTCCAATGTCCCCAACGATGCTTGGAAACGCACACGCATCATCGCTTTATACCGTTGAACGTAGGTCGCCTTTTCGCGCAAACACGTTAAGCAGTCTTCATCTTTACTTAAACACTTACACACGCGTTGAGCGGCCGCTTTTTCGTCAAACGTAAAAACATCAAAGTAAACTTCAAACAAGTCTGTATTCACGTTTTTAATAGAATAAATATACACTTCTCGCGTAATTCCGTTTCGCACGTGGCTGAAAACTTGATCTTTTTCATTAGAAAATGCAGATGCAACAGCATTGCTGGATAGCAAATAAAGCTTGCTGCCTTCCGCCATTCGTCGAGCCATTTCTTCATAACTCGGAACAATTGCATAGCGCAAAGTAATGTATTCTTCTATTAAATTTTCGGCAATCAACACGCGGGCAGAACGCATGGTTTCAGCCGGTTCAATTTGTTTAATGGCTTGGTTGAACATATCCAATCTGTAAAGCCGCGTCGTCCGGCGCGCCCGTTGTTCTGCCGTCGGATTTTCCGGCAACGGTTGTGCAATGACTGACGATACGGAAGAAGCCATTTTCATATACACAAAAGCAAATCCAAAGTTAAACGCAATGCTGACAAACGCAATCATAGCCATCACACGAGACGTTTTTAAATACCGTCTTTCCGGTAAAGCCCTGACATGCAACCGTTCCGGATAAGCACCGACAACATCATTCGTTCGTTGTTTGTTATAGCGCAAAACGGCAGAAAAGATGGTTGAAAAAATGGATGGCATACGTTTCTCCCTTTCAATTTTGTCATCTTATCACAGAAAATGAAAAAAACAACATGAAACTTTTTGAGAAGAAAAGAACACCCCTTCTTTACAAATTTTTCAACTTTATGGTAAAAACAAATGATTCTTTTTATTCTGTAAAAATAATTTTACGAAAAACTTCTTCCTTATTGAAGTTATTTTTAGGCAATTGAGGCCATGCATCTACTTTATCATCTTTAAATCTCGGGAAAAGATGTAAATGAAAATGTTGAATAGACTGACCTGCATCTTTTCCACTGGCATGTAATATATTAATACCTGTTGCACCGATTTTTTCTCGCAAGCCTATAGAAAGTTTCTTTGCAACAGTCATAATATCTTGCAAATCTTTATTTCGAATATCATAAATATCATTAAAGTGCTTTTTAGGAATAATAAGCATATGACCATAAACTTCCATATCTTTTGGAATAATACAAAGAATATTTGCATCTTCATAAACAATCAGACTTGGTATTTCTTTATTGATGATTTTACAAAAAAGACAATCCATTTTATTTCCTTTAATGGTTAAACATTTACAACTATTAAAACTATAATTTCAGGCGGAAAAAGTAAATCACAAAAAATGACATTTTCTATTTCGTTTTAAGTTAAGCTTACTGATACCTGTTCTGTTTTAGCCAAGAAAATCAAAACCTTTTTAGAAATACATAAACGAAAAGAACGCCGGTTCTTTACAAATTTTTCAAAAAAATAAAAAAGGGGTTGCTTTTTTACATCGAATCGGATATAAAGTTTTCCATCGTGCCGGCATAGCTCAGTTGGTAGAGCAGTTGATTTGTAATCATCAGGTCGGGAGTTCGAGTCCCTCTGCCGGCACCATCTTTTAAAAACGCTTCCCGATTTTTACAATTTAACTGCGAATTTTGTATTGACTCTTTTTTCATAAAGACGTATTCATTAAGTGTTATACATCACTTAATAAAGAGGAAAACATGAAAAATTTATTCTTATTTACAACCGCTGTGTGCATGTGTGCAGCGCTTCCTGCACAGGCTCAAAACTGGGATTATACTTACCCGCAAAATGGTTATTATCCTGCCGGACAAACATATACCCCCCCCCCCCATCAATCTTATAATTATCAGCAACCGGTAAGAACACAACCGGCTTACAACACATCAACTTATTCTTCTTCTCAACCCGTTTATTATCCCGCTTCTTCACAACCTGTTAACTACGAACATCAAAATGTTTTTTATCTGACACCACGTTTTGGTTTCGGAGGAACTTTCATTGATGATGAAACCGTTGCGGCGCCCATCATTGATGTCGCAATCGGAATGTATGCCGGTAACAATTTCCGCGGAGACGTTGAAATCGGATACCACTTTAAATCAGAAGTCGTTGATGAGATTGATTATTCCCAGTTAGATGTCAGCTTAAACGGATATTATGATTTCAATACAGGAACAGCTTTCAAACCGTTTGTCGGAGTCGGCATTGGTGCAGCCACCAGCGAATTATCCGTTGACGGTTATTATGATGATTATGACTGGGATGAAACAAACTTTATGATTTCCGCTCAAATCGGAGCTTCCATTGACCTGACCCAAAACATCGCTTTTGAAGTCATGGGGCGGTATCGTTACTTATTTACCCAAGGAGACGTTTATAATATTGAAGGTCTCGGCGGCATTCGGTTCAGTTTTTAATCACGAGGAAATGCTAATGATAAAATATCCGTCTCTTTTATTGCTGCCGCTTTTGGTCAGCGGGTGTTTTTTAGCTCAAGATTTTCCAGCCAATCAAATGCGCTTGAATAATGAGCTGAATTACATTTGTTCTACGTCTTTAAATGCGCCGATGAATTCATCGATTTATCAAGAATGCCGCATGTATTACGATAAAATTTTATTGCAATATAATATTGATCCGGGGCGACCTTACAGCTGGGATGTTTCGCAATTTGCCAATCGGAGCCGGCCACTTGCACAAAGATGTCGTTCTTATTCTTCTAACGCTAACACGGTTTGGAATTGTTTGCAGGAACAAGAAAACATGATGCTGGCCGAATATGTTCGCAAAAAACTGCTTCGAGAAGAACAAGAGGCCAAAAAAGAGCTGATTCGAACGAAAGAATATGAACAAGGCAAACGAGAAAAAATGCTGATTAAAGAAAAAGAAAAGCAAAAAGCGCGTTACAACCCAAAACCAATTCAAAAGCCAAACAAAGGTTTTTCAAACAATCCGCCGAAGAATGGCGGGCATTCAACGCCTAATCATACACAAACCGGATTAAATACAAATACAAACACGATAATCATTAACAACACGTATGATCCGCCTAAAAAACAATAAACGAAAGGAAATGCAATGAAAAAAATATGTTTCGTATTCGGCATGATGATAGCTTTATGCTCGTCGGCATCCGCACAATATATTTCGACAGCCAGTTCTCGAATGGAACGAGAACTGAACTATATCTGCTCCACATCCATCGGAGCTATTCCGGGTTCACAAGAATACGTCGACTGTCGGCTTTACTATGACAGACTGCTTTGGAATTACGGTATAGATTACGAGACCATTCAAGCATATCAAATCACCGAATTTTTAAACAGAACGACGCCATTTATCGCCAAATGTCGAAATCAAGGCTTTCTTTCTACGGTACTATGGGGGTGTTTAAGGGATTACGAAGAGGCTTATTATTTAAGTTGGTCGCGAAAGCATCCGGCACCTAAACATCGCAGAGAATACAAGCCGCGATGGGATAATCCGTATAAAGGACATCATAAAAATAAGTATGATCAACCACCTAAAGGAAGTCATCATCCAACATCAAAACCAAACATGGGAAAACCTGCTCCGGATAAAGGAGGTCCTTCTGCCGGGAAAGATAAAAATCATCATAATGATTTTAACAAGCTCCGTAAGGATTTAAAAAGCAGATAAATGAAAGGGGGTCGTTTCACAACGGCCCCGCTTTTTATTATAATCTGTGTAAAAAATACGATTTTCCATTCTGCTTTTTTAGTGTTCTGATTTTCGAATGATAATCGTTTGTTTTAACGGGCAAGCAGGCGTTCATTCAATTCCCATAGCGCGATTTTATCGGCTTCATACCGATACCGGGCAAAAGCTTCCTCAAACGGCACCCATTCAACACGGGAATGTTCATGAGATAAACGGATATTTTGCGTTTTCATTTGAACGGCAAAACAGTATTCCGGAATTAAATAAACGCCCTTTTGAACGGAACAGCCGACCCACGGCGCCGGTATCATACTGCAAGCCTGAAGCTTCATATATTTCTCGGGGTTTTGTTCAATCCCGGCCTCTTCATATGCCTCCCGCATAGCAGCCGATAAAATATCTTCATTTTCTTCGCCGCCGCCGGTAATCGGCTGCCAATAAACGTCTCCGCGACATAAAAACGTCGCAAATAAATTCTTTTTTTGCTTTAGATATGGAATAACCAAAACTTCATAAGCGCGCATTTTCTTCCTTTATTTGAAAACTTGCAATTCAACCGATAATCTATTATAACGAATTTTAAACAAAGGAAAAATACTTTATGGACATGCCGCCGAAACTTCAAGCCGCTTTACAAGAATTAATGCTTCCGCTGTCGTCCAAGAGCGTGTCGGAGCAGGCAAAAGCCGTTTCTAATCGATATCGTTTTCAACCCCGAACCGGCGACACTCTTTTGTCTCGGCCGGATGAAGCCGTTGCTTACGCACTTGTACGTATGCCGGCCACATTCGGAGCCGTATTTGAAGCGCTGCAACAAACGCTCGCCGAAATTGATTCGACGGAACTGCATACATTGCTGGATGTCGGTGCCGGAACTGGTGCAGCAACGTGCGCGGCCACACAATGCCTTTCCTTTCAACGGATTGTCTGCTTGGAACGAGCCGAAGCCATGCATCGAATCGGGCAAACGCTCTTATCAAAAGCCGGTCTATCTCCCCTGCCCACGTGGAAAAGCGGAGATTTAACGCAAGGCTTAAAAACACAAAAAGCAGATTTAGTCATTGCTTCATATATGTTAAATGAACTGGCTGAACAAGACCGCGTTCAAGCCGTATTAACCCTTTGGCAAGCGACTCAAAAAATTCTGTTAATCGTCGAACCCGGCACGCCGGAAGGATACAGGCAAATCATGCAACACAGATCTGTTTTACTGGAAAACGGTGCCTTTATCATTGCACCTTGCCCACACCGGGAATCATGTCCTTTGTCAGACGACGACTGGTGCCATTTTTCATGCCGAATTGCCAGAACAAAAAATCATCGTCGAATCAAAAATGCCGTTTTGGGATATGAAGATGAAAAGTTTTGTTATTTAGCCGTTTCCAAAACACCCGTTTCTTCATCATTTTCCCGCATTCTGCGTCCCGTTCGCATCTATCCCGGGCATGTTCATTTAACGCTTTGCCAGCCGGACGGCCATACGGCACGCATACCTGTCAGCAAAAAAGATAAGGAGCTTTATAAAAAAGCCAAAAAAGCAAAATGGGGCAGTTCTTTTTGAATTTCTCAAAAATTTTCCATAATACTTGACAAAATAAAAAAGAACGTGTATAAAAGAAGATGTCTTCAAAAGGAAAAAGGAAAAGACCATGAAAATCACAATCGACGGAAAAGAATTAAACACTAAACTGATTTATAACGGCAATATGAAACTGCATAAAATCTCGAATGTTTATTTCAACAACGGCAATTATGTTTTATTTTGCACGAATTTAATGACCGGTAAAAAAGAAAGCCAGTCTCTGTTGGAAGATGATTTAATGTCCAGCGACATTACACCATCGGTTTTACAACCGGACACGATTTTATCCACAGTAACAAACGGAGAATGCTTTGTTCGATATGCAGTTTACAACCATCCGTCGAAGCCGTCCAAAAATTTCGATTTATTGACGGCGGTTCCGTCTGCTATGCCAGCTGCTTACACACAATTAGAGGGAATTCATACATCTAAAGCCCTGGATTTGGAAAACACCTTTATCCCACTTACAGACATTTTAAAACAAACCGCCAAAATTGATAAAGCTTCAAGAATTTTATTTAAAGCAATTGATACGGATTTGCACAATATCAAAACCGGTCATTTAAATCCGAAACACATTCCGTCAGCTTGGTTTGATAAATACTTATCGGAAAACTTTAAACGCAAAGACAATGATTTGCCGCTGAACGAAGCCAAAGAAATTTCCGTGTTAAAAATGCTCGGTGCTTATTTTTGCATTAACAAAGGCATTCCGAAAGAAGAACAAAAAGTTTTAAACGAAATGCGTTGTTATTTCAATAATCCGACTTTGGAATACGACACGTATTATACGTCTCATGCCTCTTTTCGGGAAGCGATGCGAACAATGGCCAAAAACCTGAAAGCACATATTCAAACCAATTCAAGCTATATGGAACGAGACAAAACCGTATTAATGACATTCATTACGCGTCGGCAAAAACAACTGATGCTGCCGAATATTGCGCCGGAATATACGGTATTTTCAAATCAACTTGAAAGATAAAAAAGGAGCCGAACGGCTCCTTTTACTTAGGTACAGTTACGGGTCCAATGAATACAAGAACCGTCTGAAGAAAAATCATCACAAACTGGTTCCGTGATCGTTTTTCCTGCTGGACAACAAGCACTACGAAACTCACCCTGATTTATACAATCTTCCATTGTAAATGAGGATGAACCAGGTTCACAAAGGAATACATAAATAGTTCCTCCGGGTTCACAACAGGACCAACTCCAAGTTTCTTGCGCATAGTGATTATAAAGTGTTCCGTCACAACAGCCGTATGTACCGCTCCAGCAATCGTCTCCGGTTGCAGATGGTGATTCACCCATTGAACAATAAGTTGTTCCGTTGCAACAGGTTCCGCCGAGGCAACATTGTCCGACGGAAGAACCACAAGTGTTGCCCTCTGCACAACACCACGTGTCAGAACCAACGGAACAAGAAACCGGTTTGTCATCCGGACAAGTCGCTTCTTTACACACAGGACATCCGTTCTCATCAGTTGCTATTCCGTTGGCACAAGTTGTCTCATCAAGCGGGTAACAACACTTTCCGGCATTGCACTCTTGTTCATCGGAACAACATACTTCTCCGCATTGGTTATTGGGATGACAACATGTTCCGTTCAAGCAACTGAACGGAGATGAACAACATGTTTCTCCGCACCAACTGCCATCTGTCGCCTCACAACAATCTTGACTTTCAGATTTGGAAGCACAGCAATACCCATCGCCATACGGATCCCCGACCCACACATGGTTTGTCGGGTCATCTCCGTCAATCGAAACCGCCGTACAACATACAGACGTTGTTTGTGCGCCTTCCGTGCAAAGAACGCCGCATTGTTCCGCATCCGTTATCGTGCATTCTTCTTGAACACAGGTTTCATCTAAACTACAACACGTCGACGGCAATTCACAACAACCACCCGTTAAGTAATAGATGGTCTCACCACCACGTTCCTCACACGTACAGTTCGCTGAACAAACGCCTTCTTTACAACAACCATTGTCACCGCAAACAGTATTATCCGTACAAGGTTTTGGTTCGCATCGGCCCTCCGTACATGTTTCCATATCCGCACAATCACTGTCTATTGTACACACCGGGTCAGTACAAGTTCCATTCTCACAGATTTGGTCTCCCGGACATTCCGTATCCGTTTCACACGGTTCTGGGTTTTTACATTCGCCGTCTGTACACACCAAATCCCCTGAACATTCTGATGACGTAACACATGGAGTCGGTTTTTCGCATTCACCGTTTACACAGACTTGGTCACCCGTACAGTCTCCGTCTGTTGTACATGAGGGATCATCTGGGGGTTCCTGACATGTGCCGTTGATACAAACCAACGTGCCGGTGCAGTCTTTGGATAACGTACAGGGTTCAGGATTTTTACATTGCCCATCGGTACACACCAAATCCCCCGAACAGTCTGCTGATGTCGTACATGTATCCGGTTTTTCACATTCACCGTTTACACAGACTTGGTCGCCCGGGCAGGGAACGTCTGTTGTACAAGGCGTATCCGGATCAGGTTCCTGACACGTTCCGTTGATACAAACCAACGTGCCGGTGCAGTCTTTGGATAACGTACAGGGTTCAG
>CALGXF010000023.1 GCA_937935995.1 uncultured Alphaproteobacteria bacterium | reverse complement strand
GGGGGGGGGGGGGGGTGACTGATTGGTGGTTGAAAATAATGCGCATTCTTATCTCCTCGTGCTTTGATTTCTTTTTACAAAAAGAAGAGGAAACTGTCAACGCTTTTATATATTTTCGTCGGTATTTTCTTCCGGTTCTTGAGCATAACTTTCGCCGTGATGCAAGTGGAATGTTTCGACCCGAGATCCGGGAAATGTTTTTAAAACTTGAACGACCAGCGGGTGAGCCGACAATGTTTCTTTTAATCGTTTTTGGTTTTCTTGCGCTTCTTCTTTGAGCGTTTTACCGCCGGGCGCATCGACTAAACTGACTTCCCACTTTTTCCCGGTTTCCGTCAAAAGGAAAGTTCTTAAATCTTGACATAAATGAGACGGCGCTCCGTCATCCAAGTGGATTTGTAAAATACCGTCTTGCATCAAAACCGGGTGGATATAATTGGACATGTTAAAGGCCAACATCATTTGACCGGCTTTCCGAGCCATCATGACCAAATCCGTTATGTTTTGGGGTATTTTTTCGTTGCTTTGGCCAGAAGCCGTCGTTTCGGGTGCCTGCGTCACCGGTTTCACATTTGTTTCCCCGCTTGTGGAAGAGGGCTTAACTTGTGCCGGGCTTACATATTCAGTTTTTTTTTGAGCCGCGTTTCCTTCAGGATTTTTTTTTATGTCGGCAATGACTTCCATCGGAGTCGGTAATTCAGACGCATAGGCGAGCCGAACCATCACCATTTCCAATGATTTTAACGGGCTTTCGGAATATTTGATTTCAGAAACGCCTTTGAGCAAAATCTGCCAAGTCCGTGTGAGCGTTCCCATCGATAATGAAGAAGCCAGCTTTTGCCCATACGTTTTTTCCGATTCGGCAATCGTGATGTCTTTAGCCAATTCAGGGGCAATCTTAATCCGTGTCAGCCAATGTGTCAGTTCCAATAAATCTTGTGCCAATGTCAACGGGTCGGTTCCCAAATTGTATTGGTTTTCAACACAAGTCAATACATCAGCAACTTGTCCGGCCATTAATTTATCGTAAATATCAAATAAAACACTTCTGTCGGATAATCCGATCATTTGGCGAACTTGATCCGCTTTGACTTCTCCGTTCCCGTGAACGATTGCTTGATCCAACAAAGACAACCCGTCCCGAACGGAACCGTCGGCTGCTTTGGCAATCAGTTGAAGTGCTTCCTCTTCGGCCGGAACATTTTCTTTGTCGGCAATGGTTTTAAAATAGTCAGCCAATGTTTTTTGGTCGATTCGGCGTAAATCAAACCGCTGGCAACGCGATAAAATCGTAATCGGCACCTTGCGGATTTCTGTCGTGGCAAAAATAAATTTTAATCGTTCCGGCGGTTCTTCCAATGTTTTTAAAAGGGCGTTAAAAGCCGCTTTTGACAACATGTGTACTTCGTCGATGATATAAATTTTATACCGAGCGGAAACCGGATTGTATTTTGCCCCTTCAATAATAATTTCACGAATATTGTCAATGCCGGTGTTGCTGGCAGCGTCAATTTCAACAACATCCACATGGCAATCATTGGCAATATCTTGACAGTGTTTGCAAACACCGCACGGATTAGGCGTCATACCGCCGTTGCCATCCGGCCCGACACAATTGAGTGCTTTGGCAATAATCCGAGCCGACGTTGTTTTACCGATTCCGCGAATCCCCGTTAAAATATAGGCCTGCGCCAACCGGTTTTGTTCAATTGCATTGGTGATTGTTCGAACAAGCGCTTCTTGCCCGATTAAGTCATTAAAGACTTTCGGGCGGTATTTGCGTGCCAATACGCGATATTTGCCTTGTTCTTGTTCCATGCTCATTCCTTCAACTTGGGTGGAAGAACAAACAGCAACCCGGTACAGAAAAGAAGGGCTGCTTTCTTCCGAACCTGACCCGGTCTCTTATCCCACCGTCTGCCGTTGCTCTTCCGCTTACCAGTATCCTGATTTTTTGGAAAATTGCAAGCTAAAAATTAGCATAAAAAACGTTGACAAAAATAAAAAAAGTTTTTATTCTGTACGAGACCTTGAAAAGGAGGCGGGCAATGATTAATAACTTATCGTTATCTTTTGGGAATGCGGACGGATTGACACGGCGGATTTGTCGATTGGCGGATCGTGTTTTCGGCGTAGGTGAAGATGGGGACGACATTTGTTTTTGGCTGTCGGTGAGTTTGGCTTTCCCGAATTCCAAATGTTTAACATTGTTTGTGAATGCATTGGAAAAAGAATTCAAGCATCCTTTTCCTCTTTTACAAAAGCAAGGCGGTCACTATACTCAATTGAGGCAGTTATTGCCGATTATTCGGCAGGATATCAGAGAACAAACGAAAAAGGAGCCGATTATGGCAGAAAATCGTAAAACACAAGAAGATATTTTTCATGCAGTCGCAGACGTGTTAAAAGAATATGATTCCAGAGAACGAAAAAAAACGGTGCAACCTTATGACCGGTTGGCAGAGGATTTGTACTGTGACAGTTTGGACATGGTTCAAATCGGGCTGACATTGGAGGAACGGTTTAATGTTGATTTGATGCCGATGATTGAACAAAGCAACCCGCAACATGTAACGGACTTGGTTGCAATTGTTTGTCGGAAGTTTGATATTCCGTATAAAACACCGCCTCGCCCCCTTCTTAAAAAGTCAAAAGGTGTGCTGGGTGTTTACAGGGAAAATCCGGGACGCGTATAAAATTTAAGCGCTGTCATAAAAATTTAATTTTCTTTTTGAAAAATTTGTGTATGATGAAAACAAATTTTGACAAAGGGAGTATTCTTTTATGACAAAAGCTTTGGTTTTTCCGGGACAAGGGTCTCAATCGGTCGGCATGGGTAAGGATTTATATGACACCTATGCGGCGGCGCGTGACGTTTTTCAGGAAGTGGATGAGGCTTTAGGCCAGTCTTTATCAAAAATAATATTTGAAGGGCCGATGGAAACATTGACCCAAACACAAAACGCTCAACCGGCGTTGATGGCGATGTCGATGGCTGTGGTGCGGGTTATGCAAAAAGAGGTCGGTATTTCCCTGCAAGGAACTTTTCAGTTTGTTGCCGGCCATTCGTTGGGGGAATACAGTGCTTTGTGCGCGGCCGGGGCTTTGTCTGTGGCAGATACGGCGAAATTGTTGCGTCGGCGCGGAGAAGCGATGGCGCAAGCCGGTGAAAAGAATCCGGGAGCAATGGCGGCAATTATCGGATTGTCCATGGATGATGTTCGCCAAGTTGTGACGGAAGCCGGCTGTTTTGTGGCAAACGATAATTCAATCGGCCAAGTGGTCATCAGCGGCACGCGGGAAACGGTTGAAAAGGCCTGTACGATTGCGTCGGCGAGAGGTGCTAAACGGGCATTGGTTTTGCCGGTATCCGGTGCTTTTCACAGTCCGTTAATGCAAGAAGCTGCGGATGAAATGAAAGCTGTTTTAATGGCGGCTCCGATGCAAAATCCGGTTATTCCCGTTGTGAGCAATATTTCGGCGACGGCTCAAACGGATGCGGCTCAAATTAAAGAATTGTTGTATGAACAAATCACCGGTTCCGTCCGTTGGACGCAAAGTGTTCAATATATGCACGCGCAAGGAGTCGATACGTTGGTGGAAGCCGGTGCCGGAAAAGTATTAACGGGGTTAACGAAACGGATTGTCCCGGATATGGGGGCTGTTTCGGTTAACAGCGTTTTAACACTTGAAGAATTTTCAAAATCGGTTTAAATAATAAGTATTAATCAGAAAAGGAAAGAGAAATGCTTGATTTTACAGGAAAGACAGCTCTGGTAACCGGAGCAACCGGCGGGATTGGCCGTCAAATTGTGAAAAAACTGCATGCGCAAGGGGCTACTGTTGCCATGACAGATATGAACAAGGACGCTTTGGAGGCTTTCAAAGCCGAATTAGGCGGCGAACGTCTTTATACTTACACGGCAAACCTGACGGATTCGGAAAGCTTGAAAAAGCTGGTTCAGGATGCTGAAAAAGACATGGGAAAGATTGATATTCTCGTGAATAATGCCGGCATTACGAAGGACGGTTTGTCCATGCGGATGACGGATGAACAATGGCAAATGGTTTTAGATATTAACTTGACGGCAGGCTTTAAATTGGCCAGAGCCGTGATGCCGGGCATGATGAAACGCCGTTATGGGCGGATTATCGGTATGGCGTCTGTTGTGGGCGTCATGGGCAATGCCGGTCAAGCCAACTATTCCGCGTCAAAAGCGGGATTAATCGGGATGTCGAAGTGCATCGGTCAGGAAGTGGCCAGCCGCGGCATTACCGTTAACTGTGTCGCTCCGGGCTTTATCAAGACGCCGATGACGGATGTCTTGTCGGATGAAGCCAAAGCGAAATTAACCGCGACGATTCCGATGGCAAGATTAGGTTTGCCGGAAGATATTGCAAATGCTGTTTTGTTCCTCGCCAGTGACGAGGCCTCTTATATTACGGGCCAAACTATTCACGTCAACGGCGGAATGGCTATGATTTAAAAAACAGGTTTGACGTGCGGATGTGAATGTGCTATAAACACCGTCATTAAAGTTTAAAACGAACTTTAGTTATGGTTAAAAGCAAATTTTAACGATATTTGTATTAACAATTTAAAGGAATTAAAAATGAGTGATATTGCTGAACGCGTAAAAAAGATTGTTGTTGAACACTTGGGCGTTGACGAATCCAAAGTAACTGACAACGCAAGTTTCATCGATGATTTGGGCGCAGACAGCCTCGATACGGTCGAGCTTGTCATGGCTTTTGAAGAACAATTCGGTTGCGCTATTCCTGATGATGCTGCGGAAAAAATCCGCACCGTTAAGGATGCAATTGATTTCATCGAAAAAGCTGTTTAATTTTTAAGATGTTATCCTTTAAGCGCTAAAAGATTCGATCTTGAATCTTTAGCGCTTATAGCTTGTTTTCAATAGAGGTTTAAAAAAGTATGAGACGTGTTGTTGTAACTGGTATGGGTATTGTCAGTCCTGTGGGACGTGGTTTAGATGCTAACTGGAAAGGAATTACGGCAGGAAAGTCTGTCATCAGTCCGATTACATCTTTTGATACAACAGAATTCGTTGCTAAAGTCGGCGGATTTGTTCCAAAGGGAACGGAACCGGGGCAGTTTGATGCGGATTCCGTTATTTCGCCAAAAGAACAACGACACATGGACGAATTCATTATTTATGCGATTGCGGCGGCAACGGATGCGGTTGAAGATTCGGGCTGGGTTGCGCAAAGCGATGAAGACAAAGAACGGACCGGTGTTTTAATCGGTTCGGGTATCGGCGGATTGCGGACAATTGCAGATACGGTAAAAGCCATGAATGAAAACGGGCCGCGTCGGGTGTCTCCGTTTTTTATCCCGGCTTGTTTAATTAATTTGGCTTCCGGACATGTTTCCATTAAGTACGGCTTTCAAGGGCCGAACCACTCTGTCGTAACGGCTTGTGCAACGGGAACGCATGCTATCGGGGATGCGGCGCGCTTGATTCGTTGCGGTGAAGCAGATGTCATGATTGCCGGCGGTGCCGAATCGGCTATTTGTCCGCTTGGAATTGCCGGATTCTCACAAGCACGTGCTTTGTCAACACATTACAATGAAACGCCGGATAAAGCTTCTCGGCCATGGGATAAAGGTCGTGATGGCTTTGTGATGGGCGAAGGTTCCGGTATTTTGGTTTTAGAAGAATATGAACATGCGAAAAAACGCGGTGCGAAAATTTATGGCGAATTGGTCGGTTATGGGATGAGCGGAGATGCTTATCATATCACGGCGCCGGGTAATAACGGCGGATTACGGGCGATGAAAGCGGCTTTGAAGAATGCCGGTTTAACACCGCAAGACGTCGATTACATTAATGCGCACGGGACATCAACACCGGTGGGTGATTTGGTGGAATTAAAGGCTGTCAAAGAATTATTCGGCGATACCAAGGTGTCTATGTCTTCAACAAAGTCGGTTGTCGGCCATTTGTTGGGTGCTGCCGGTGCTGTTGAAGCAATTTATTCCATTATGGCGATGAATCACAATGTTTTGCCGCCGACGGTAAACTTGGAAGATCCGGCTGACGAAGTGGGTGATTTCGATTTGGTGCCGAATGTGGCGAAAGAAAAAGAAATCAATGTGGCTTTGTCCAATTCGTTCGGTTTCGGCGGAACAAATGCCAGCTTGATTTTCAAAAAAGTTTAAATCGTTTTTTATTAACTTAAAAAAAAGCCGCTCTCGCAAGAGGGCGGTTTTTTTGTGGTTAAGAGAGGAGCGGTAGCTCCTCTTTTTTCTGTATTTTTTACTTGACAAATAGGTGGGGGGGGGGGGTAAACTTGTAATGATGGGAAAAATCAGCATCGAGATTCGCAGTCAACTGGTGGGCTGCAAAAAAGAATATCGGCTAAAGTAAAATAAAAAACCGAGGAGAATGAATTGAAGCAAAATCACTCAAAACAAGACTGTGGACTATTTCGATCTTCAAATTTGGATGCAAAGACGCAGAAAAAGCACGTCAGACATTTGAATCACACAGGTCGGAGCATGATAGAGATGCTAGGCGTTTTAGCGGTTATTGGGGTTCTGTCTATTGTGGCTTTGGTCGGGTTTACGTACGCCATGAACAAACACCGGGCGAATGAGACAATTTATGATGTGATGTTGCGCGGGACAAATGTCCCGATGG
>CALGXF010000022.1 GCA_937935995.1 uncultured Alphaproteobacteria bacterium | reverse complement strand
CCCCCCAGAGTCAAGCGAAAAATGCACAAAAAAAGAGGCCTTTCGACCTCTTTTCCAAAAATGATTACGATAGCTTTTATTCTTCAACCGGTGCTTTTTTCCAGTATCTTTCATCCAAAAGCGTTTCTAACGCAACCGTTGCCGTCCGTTCGTTCCCTCCTTGTTCAATCAACCGAACATGCGTCGGTGTATAGACGCTTAATATCCGGTCGACAATCCATACCGACGGAACACGGTCGTTTTTAACATAGGCATCCCCTGAATTTACTTTATTTTCCATCTGTCAAACCTTTCTCAAGAAAACGGGCGTTATTGTATCATATCAAAAAATTTTTTCAACTTCTTTCGAGTCATTTAAAACTTGCTCGACTTCGTCAACGGCATCATTGAAAAAGACAGGCTCTCCCCGAAATTTTTCATCCTTTTCCATAAAAGAAGCTGTCGTTTTTACCGCAAATGCCAAAACTTCATCTTTCAGCTCTTTTAACCCGCCGGTTTTAATCATTTTTACCCGATCCAGAATTTCTTGTTCTTTCATGCGTTGGCGTTCTTTCAAACGAACCGCCGCTTCTTCTTTTAAAACATGCGCATTTTTTCGAGCTTTTTCTAAAATTTCCTGCCGTTCAGCCTCTTTCAGAGCCTCTTTCTTTTCGTAATCAGCCAAAAGCGCTTCTGCTTGCGCGCGCAATTTCAACGCTTCTTTAATATGATCCTGAATTTGCGCAGAACGTCGAGCCATTTGACGCATCAAAAACGTATAAATCGGCACAAAAGTCAACAAAACAACCAAAACAAAAGCAACTGCTTTCCAAAAAGATTCCGTTTCAATCATGTGCTGTATCAATGCAAAAGTCGTATTCATTCGGAAAACTCCTTCAAATGCGCATCAATTGCTTTGTCCACAGACGCTTTATGAGGCCGAATGCGGTAAATCGTTTCAAAAATAATATCCAAAAATTGAACCGTAATTTCTTTTAAATGCAACCGAACGTCTTTTTGTTTTTCAAAGACTTCTTTTTCCGCCTTTGCCGTACTTGATTTCAAAACGTTCAAGAAATGTTGTTCCTGTTGGGCATGACCGGCCGCAATGTCTTCATGAACTTTTTGAATGATGCGAGACGACTGTTCCTGCGCTTTGTTCAAATACTTATCATGCGCCTGTATCAGTCGATCCGCTTTTGCATTTAATTCATCTGCCTGCCGCAAAACAGCCTGTATTTTTTGGTTGCGCTCTTTGATAATTTGTGCAACGGGCGGCAGAAAAAACCGAGAAACAGCCCAATACAAAACACAAAAGCAAACAATCAACCAAAAAATTTGACTGGGGAACCATGCAAGATCAAATTGCGGCATTCAAAATCCTTTCTTATGAAAACAGCATCATAAACGCCAGCACCAAAGCATAAAGCGCAATCGCTTCCGTCATCCCGGCACCGATGTACGCAAACAAGGTAATGTCATTTTTAACGCTGGGGTTCCGAGAAATAGATGAAATAATCGTAATCCAGATTTCCGCCACCCATTTTGAAACGGAAATCATCACCAGGCTGCAAATCCCGATGGATAAATATTTAGCTGCATCTGCAATAAATTGTAAAGAATTTCCTTCCATGTTTTTCTCCTTCTTAATGATGACTTTCAAAAGACTCTGACAAATAAATGCATGTTAAAATCGTATAAATATATGCTTGAAGCAAAGCAATCCCGGCTTCAAAAATAATCAAAACACCTGCAAAGAACAGCGGTACAAATCCCGCCAACCCTAAAGCAACGACAAAAGCCGCTATCACATCCAACATAATATGTCCGACAACCATATTCATGACCAATCGCACCGTCAAACTAAACGGTTTAGATAAAAAAGAAATAATTTCAATCGGCACGATAATCGGCGCCAATAACACGGGAATCCCCGCCGGAAAAAAGACACGCAACCAGCTCCACCCTTGATGATAAATTCCGATAATTGTTGACAGTCCTAACCCCAGTAAAGCCATTGTTCCGACAACGGACAAGTGGCTGGTAAACGTAAATGTATACGGGAATAAACCTAATAAATTGCCGAATAAAATAAAGAGGAATAAACTGAAAACAAACGGAATGATTTTTTCCCCTTTGGTTCCGATGGTTTCGTAAACCATATTGACAATAAAATGATAAAACAGCTCAACCATCGACTGAGCCGCATGCGGAATGATTCGCAACCGACGTGTCATGATAAATAATAAAAACAAAGCCAAAGCCGTAGCCAAAATCATGGAAATGCTTGAATTTGTCAACGAAATATCCACCGGGCCGATATGGATCGGAATAAACGTTTTTAATTCAAATTGCGCCAAAGGCTCTATATTCACTTGTTTTTCCCATTTTCAATGCGGCGAACGTATTTATAAACATTCAATAATCCCGCAATGCCCCCTAAAAAAATAAAAATACCCAAAATAAACGGCTTTGTATCAAAAAGCCGTTGGATTAAAAACCCAATGACGCCACCGGCAATCAAACCGCCCAACAAATCCGACATAATCGTAATGGCCAACCCGGCACCTTGCCGGTCAAGTCTGTCGGGAACTTTCCCCACAACCTGTTCGTGGAGCGCTTTTATTTTCGCTTCCAATTCTTTGGACTTAACAAAAGCCTGTTCCCGACTATCCATTTTATTCCAACGCGTTGATGGCGTCCTCCAACGATTTCAAGTCCGTTCCGACAACCGTTTTAACTTGTTCTCCCTTAACCAAAACCGTCGTCGGCGTCCCTTGTATATCATATTTCTTCATGAAAACGTCCCGATTTTGAATCAAGGACTGCATTAAGATTTTATTCACCAAACAAGACTGAATATCCGCCTTGCTCATGCCGACCAAAGACGCATATCCGGCCACAATATCTTGCGCGTTTTCCTTAAAAGCCCATTTATCTTGGTTTTCAAATAAAACATTTAAAAACTTCCAATACGATTCCGGCCGCGCACACCGTGTCAGCATCGCTCCGGCCAACGCCCGCCGATCAAACGGAAAATCAATATAAACCAGCTTAACTTTACCGGTATCGATATACTTTTTTTCCAATTCTGGCAATGTTTCTAAATGATAGTGGACGCAGTGGCTGCATGTCAAAGAAGAAAATAAGTACATCGTTATCGGCGCTTCTTCTTTTCCCATCATGCGCGGTTGTTCCGGCAGAATTGTCGGCTTGGACGTTTCTTGAACCTCGTCCGCAGATGCTTTGGGTTCAGCTTCAGCCGCATGCGCCGAAATAGATAAAATCCCCGTTTCGTTTTTAGAATCCAAAATCAACGGTTCATACGTATCTTGCGGTGCCGGCTCCGGCGCAACCAATCCGCCAATCGGCGTGTTTTGATTGTTGCGGTAGTAAATGTATCCCCACACCACCAAAGCCAATAATATAATTGCCCATAAACCTTTCATCATTCTCCCTTTCGTTATTTATTTCAGTTTAATTCGTTCTTATTTTGAAAGCAAGCTGAATCAAGCTTCCTTTTGAAAAATTGCTTCTCCGAGCCGGAAAACAGCCTGTTGCAGAGGCGCATCATCAATTGTTTCTACTTTTTCCCGCAAAGACTGAACAACCGTTTCCGGTAAAGACCGGTCAATCGGTTTCAAAACATCCGGCTTGACCTGACAAAAAGCGCCTTGACGGATTTTAATGTCACAAACAGCCGAATATCCCAAAAAAGTATTAACACGTTCCAGCACAATTTTTTTACGATGTTCCAACAACGTCGCAAACGCACCGCCTTGACAAATGACATGCAAGATTCCGTCACTTCTTTTCCCATGCGGATAAGCGATTTTTTCCGGCCGGACACCGCGCGATAAATCAGCACCGACGACATCCGCCCACCGCTCGATGATATCGACACACGAAAAGCCGCGTTTTCCCAACAACGGGCGCGCCAATTCTTTTAAATCATTTATCAAAGGCTGGCAACCGAAGCCGCGGCGAGAAACATCTGTCATAACGGTCTCTTGGCTGTTTTTTGTTTCTCAAAGAAATCTGCCGCAAAATCTTCATACTTATCTTTTTCGACAGCCGTCCGAATAGAACGCATCAAGTCTTGATAGTATTGAATATTATGCCACGTCAGCAACATACATCCCAAAATCTCGCCCGTCCGGAACAAATGATGCAAATAGGCTCGTGAATAATTCGTACACGCCGGGCAAGAACAATGCGCATCCAACGGACTGGAATCTTCCTGATGAACCGCATTGCGCAGATTCAACGTCCCTTCGCGCGTAAAGGCCAAAGCCGTCCGTCCCGAACGCGTCGGCATCACACAGTCAAACATATCAACGCCCCGCAAAACCGCCCCGACAATGTCTGACGGCCGACCGACTCCCATCAAATACCGCGGCTTGTTTTCCGGCAACATTCCCGGAATAACGTCCAACATTTGGAACATCATTTCCTGCCCTTCTCCCACAGCTAATCCGCCGATGGCATATCCGTCAAAACCGATTTTTGTTAAAGCTTCGGCCGAAACAGCCCGCAAGTCGGGATGCATGCCGCCTTGATTGATACCGAAAATGCCGTAACCGTCTCTGTTTTTAAAAGCATTTTTTGACCGGCTGGCCCACCGCATCGACCGTTCCATTGATTTTTCCACAGCTTTGCGAGAAGACGGATACGGCATACATTCGTCAAAAGCCATCGTAATATCCGAATCAAGCAAATATTGAATTTCGATGGAGCGTTCGGGAGACAGCATATACCGCTTACCGTCAATATGGGAAGCAAACGAAACACCTTCTTCCGAAATTTTGCGCAGTTGAGACAAAGACATCACTTGGAACCCGCCCGAATCCGTTAAAATCGGCCCATACCATCCCATAAAACGGTGCAAGCCGCCCAGTTGTGCGATTCGTTCTGCGCCCGGCCGAAGCATCAAATGATACGTGTTGCCCAAAATAATTTGCGCCCCGGTTGAAGCCACCGATTCGGGCAACATCGCTTTGACTGTTGCCGCCGTCCCGACAGGCATAAAAGCCGGTGTTTGTACGGTTCCGTGCGCCGTTTTCAATTCGCCGCGGCGGGCTTTGCCCGATGTTTTTGTAATCTTAAAGTCCAACATGTTATACTTCCTATTGAATTTTGAACAAAACCTCTTTATGATATATGTTCTCTTATAACAAAAAACAGTAAAAAGTAAAAGACAAAAGATGCGTGAAACAAAAAATAAAAAAGGGTGGATTCGGGAAAATCTCAAAGCAATTTTATGGGCGGCCGTCATTGCTGTTCTCATCCGCAGTTTAATCGGTGCGCCGTTTAACATTCCATCCGGCTCTATGATTCCGTCTTTGCTGATTGGAGATTATCTGTTTGCCAGCAAATACAGTTACGGTTATTCAAAGCATTCTTTTCCGTTTAGCTTTATTCCTTTCTCCGGTCGTCTTTTTTATTCGGAACCCAAACAAGGCGATGTGGTTATTTTCCGCCGGCCGCAAAATCCGGATAAACCGTATTTATACCGTGCTTTGACCAGCGAAGATTATATCAAACGTCTCATCGGCATGCCGGGAGACACTGTCCAAATGAAAGACGGGCGCCTTTATATTAATGACCAACTCATCCCGCGCACATTTAAACGTTATGAAACCGGACAAAACGCATACGGTCAAACAGCTACTTATACGGTTTATGACGAAACGCTGCCCAACGGCATAGTGCATGAAATCATGGAATTGTCGGATGAAGGTCCCGCAGATAATACACCGCCGTATCATGTGCCAGAAAATCACTTCTTTTTCATGGGCGACAACCGGGATAATTCTCAAGACAGCCGGTTTGATGCCGTCGGCTTTGTTCCGCAGGAAAATCTGATCGGAAAAGCGCAATTTATTTTTTACTCCAACAACGGAACTTCTCCTTTTCTGGCCTTTTGGAATTGGGGACGCTCCATTCGTTGGGACAGACTTTTTATGGGAATTCAACCATGACTTTGGAAGAAAAAATCGGATACACCTTTCAAAACAAAGCCCTTTTGACACAGGCGTTAACACTGGCACACGGCAGCAAAGCAGCGGCTTATGAACGACTGGAGTTTTTAGGTGATCGCGTTTTAGGATTGGTTATTGCCGAGCTGCTGTACAAAAAACATCCGCAAGAATTGGAAGGCGATTTGGCTAAACGCTTTACGGCTTTGGTTCGCGAGGAAACTTTGGCGATGCTGGCACATACCTTAAAACTTCCCGATGATTTGAAAACCAACGAACCGGAATTGCGCCGAAATCAGTCCATTTTGGCGGATGTTTTGGAAGCATTAATGGGGGCTGTTTATTTGGACGGCGGGTTAATGGCGGCTCAACATTTTATCACGCCTTTATATGCTGATTTAATCAGCCAAAAAATTCAACCGCCCGTAGATGCCAAAACAGCTTTACAAGAATGGGGGCATCGCCACAAATTGGGATTGCCGACATATACGCTGATTGAACGCACGGGGCCGGATCATGCACCGCATTTTAAAGTCGAAGTCAAAATGAACGGGTATGACGGTGTTATCGGAGCCGGTACCTCCAAAAGATTGGCGGAACAAGCGGCGGCCGAACAATTTTTAAAGGAAAACAATCATGACGCAACCTGAAACAAAATGCGGCTTTGTTGCGGTTTTAGGCGCTCCCAACGCCGGCAAATCGACTTTGGTGAATTTACTGGTCGGAGCCAAGATTTCAATCGTATCCCCCAAAGTTCAAACAACACGGTCTCGCGTTCGGGGCATCGTCATGGCCGGAACAAGTCAAATTATTTTAGTGGATGTGCCGGGCATTTTCAAACCCAAAAGGCGTTTAGACCGCGCTATGGTCGCAACGGCTTGGACAGAATCGAACGATGCGGACGTTCGCTTGCTTTTGATTGACGCGCAAAAAGGCATTGACGACAATACAACGATGATTATTGACAATTTACAAAAAAACGACCAAAAAACCGTTTTGGTTCTCAATAAAATCGATTTGCTGGAAAAAGAAAAGCTGCTGCCGCTGATTCAACAATTAAAGGATATTCCCATCTTTACACAGACTTTTTTAATCAGTGCCAAAACCGGTGAAAATGTCAAAGAGTTATTGGATTATCTGGCCGCACACATGCCGGTCGGACCTTATATGTTTCCCGAAGATAATTTATCCGACCTGCCGAACCGTTTGTTTGCGGCTGAAGTCACCCGAGAAAAACTTTACATGCATTTGCAACAAGAATTGCCCTATTCCTTGACGGTTGAAACAACCAATTGGACTCAAACAGCGAAGGGCGACATTAAAATCGATCAAACCATTTACGTTGAACGAGAAGGCCAAAAAGCCATTATTATCGGGAAAAACGGCTCGATGCTCAAGAAAATCGGCGCTGCTGCCCGTTATGAATTAACACAGTTGCTGGGGCAAAAGGTTCATCTGTTTTTATTCGTAAAAGTCCGCGAAAATTGGGTCAATGATCCGGCACGTTACCAAGAATGGGGATTGGATTTCAATGCCTGATTTCAGTGATACGGGCTTTGTTCTGGCCTGCCGCCGTCATGGAGAAAGTGGCATCATCTTAAGTGTTTTTACGCAAAATCATGGCCGACATCTCGGGCTAATCCGTTCTAAAATCATTCCACAGCCCGGCACTTTTGTGTCCGTCAAATGGCATGCTCGGTTGGCAGAACATTTGGGTAACTACACCTGTGAAACCGTCAATGCTTTCAGTATTCGTTACTTGGAAGACCGACCGCGTCTGGCAGCATTGTCAACGCTTTGCCAGCTATTGGACGAATCTCTGCCCGAACGCGAATCCTTGCCTGATTTTTTTAATCAATTATTGACCTTTTTAGATAAAATCGATGAAAAAGATTGGCTGGCAGCATATGTGCGGTTTGAAGCTCGTTTATTAAGCGTTTTAGGGTTCGGAATGGATTTAACCAAATGCGCGGGCGGCGGTGACCCGAATGATTTAGCCTACGTGTCACCTAAAACGGCTCGTGCCGTCAGCCGTGAAAAAGGAGATCCGTATCGGGAAAAGCTGCTTTCTTTGCCGGCTTTTTTGTATAAAGATGTCCCCGCCACACCGCAAGACATTCAAAGCGGTTTACTCCTGACCGGATATTTTTTATCAGCTCATGTCCGCAAAATGCCCGGCATGCGACAAACTTTATTGAAAATATAACGCGTTACGCATCACTGGAACCCAGCCTGCCGATAACCATTTCCTGATTCACATAAACGCATTCGATAAATCCGAAGCCCGCCATCAACACCATCATTGCCGAACCACCGTATGAAACAAGGGGCAACGGAACACCGACCACCGGCAATAATCCCATTACCATGGCTGTGTTAATAAAGACATACAACGAAAAATTTACAATCAATCCCAATGCCAAAATTTTACCGAAAAAATTGCTGCTTTTCAAAGCCATTCTGAATCCCAACAGAATAATAGCCATGTATAAAATCAACAAAAGCGATGATCCGATTAACCCGAACTCTTCGGACAAAACGGTAAAAATAAAATCAGTATGTTTTTCCGGAATAAAATTGAGATGGCTTTGCGTTCCTTCCAAAAAGCCTTTACCGAAAAGCCCTCCGGAACCCAACGTAATTTTAGACTGCATAATGTGATAGCCGGCACCCAAAGGATCTCTTTCCGGATCCAAGAAAGTTAAAACACGCTGGCGCTGGTAATCATGCAAAAAATGCCACCCGATCGGAATAGCCGCCAAACCGGCCGCACCGACCAAAGCAAACTTCCACCATTGAACGCCGACCAAAAAGAAAATAGCAACCGTCACAAAAACCAACATAGAGGCTGTCCCTAAATCGGGCTGAACCAAAATCAGGCCGACCGGCAAAGCCATCATCACCGTCGGAATAATCAAATGAGTCGTTCGTTCAACATCTTCATCCGTGCTGCCATGAAAATACCGCGCCAACGCCAGAACTAAATTAATTTTCATCAGTTCCGACGGTTGCAATTGCATAAATCCCAAATCCAACCACCGTTGAGCCCCCATTCCGACAACGCCGCGCACATCAACGGCAATCAACAACAACAAACTGATGGCATAAAAAACGTAGGCGTATTTCATCCAAAACCGCAAGTCAATCAATAAGATGGTGAAAAAGACGCAACATCCCATGATAAACCGGAAAAATTGTTTAGCCGCCCACGGTTCCATCGAGCCGCCGGCAACCGAGTACAATAACATGATGCCCATCCCGACGACACAACAAATCAGGAAAAAGAATGACCAGCTCATCGTTAACAGTTTGTCTTTGATTGACATTTCAAAATCTTTAAAATAACAGTTTCTATCCAAGAAAAGACTCATTTGTCATCCTTTTGTGTTTCTTTATCAATTTGTTCCAATTCAAGGACTTTTCGCATAATTTCTCCGGCAATCGGTGCCGCTTTAGACCCACCGCCGCCGCCATGTTCTACGGCAACCGCCAACGCATATTTCGGCTTATCCGTCGGCGCATACCCCACAAAGAAAGCATGGTCACGATCTTTCCATTTAAGCTCATGTTGTTTCTTCAAGCCCTCTTCCCGCTCTTTCAACGTAATCCGGCGAATTTGCGTACTGGCCGTTTTCCCGCCCATGCGCTGGCCGTTCACATTGATGCGGGTATGATAAGCTGTCCCGCCGCGTTCATTAACAACCGCGCGTAACCCTTTTAAAACCAACGCCAAATGTTGCGGCGAAATATTCAACGATTCGGCCGTTTGAGCAACATCCGACTGTAACAAGCGCGGCATGATTTTTTTGCCTTTGCCGCTGACTCTGGCCATCATCACAGCCATTTGCAAGGGCGTCGCCAATAAAAAGCCCTGCCCGATGCCCATATTCATCGTATCCCCACGCCGCCAAGCATCTCCGTATTTAGCTTCTTTCCATGCCCGCGACGGCAAAAGTCCCGCTTTTTCGCCGACCAAATCAATACCGGTTACATCTCCGAACCCAAGCCGCGATGCCATCTCAACAATCTTATCAACACCCGTATCGTAAGCGATTTGATAAAAGAAAATATCGCACGAATGCTGCAACGCTTCGACTAAATTCAACGGCCCGTGTCCCGTCTTTTTCCAACAGTGGAACGGGTGGTCGCCGACAAACAGACGTCCGTCACATTGAATGCGCGTCTTTTCATTGATAATACCGTTTTCAAGCGCTGCTAATGCAACAACAATTTTAAACACAGACCCGGGAGAATATTGTCCGGCAATCGCTTTATTCATCAACGGCCGCCGTTCATTTTGAGACAAATTCTTCCATGTTTTCACATCCAACGGCGCATTAAATATATTCGGATCATAAGACGGCGTCGAAACCAACATCTTTACGCCGCCCGTTTCAATATCAATTAAAACCGCAGAACCGGCTTCTTCTTTTAACGCATGATATCCGACCTCTTGCAGGCGAGAATCCAAAAACAATCTTAAATTTTCACCGGGGACAGCATCCTGTTTTTCCAATTCCCGGACTTCGCGGCCAACCGCATTGATTTCAATTTTCCGCGTTCCGGTTTGGCCGTATAAACGGTTTTCATAAAACTCTTCAACGCCTGTTCGACCGATGCGAATATCCGGCATTTTTTGCAGTTCTTCCTGATTTTTCAAATCCTCGTCCGTCATAAAAGACACATACCCGATGGCATGCGCGCTTTTTTCGCCGGACGGATAAACCCGCATTAAGCTGTCTTCAATAGAAATACCCGGTAAATCCGGAATGTTCAATTGAATGGAAGCCATTTCATCAAATGATAAATCATCCTTTACCCGAACGGACATGAAAGCTCTTTTTTGTTTAATTTCTTTCAAAATGCGTTCATACTCTTCGTCCGAAACAGGCACCAGCTTGCCAAAGTTCAACAAAGTCGAGCGCAGATTTCCGTTTGTATCTTCTGCCACAATAACGCTGCGAAACGTTTTGCGATTATAGGCAAGCGGGATATCATTACAGTCTAAAATCAACCCGCGCGGCGGCGCAATCAACTTTAATCCAATCCGGTTTTTGTCCGCCAGCATTTTATATTTATCGGCTTCCACGACCTGCAAATAAAACATGCGGCCGAATAAAATCGAAGCCAGCGCAATTTGCGCACCGCCCATCAAGAAAGTCCGTCTTGTTACTTTTTTAATGCCGTCCGCTTGCCATGTCATGACATATCATCCAAATACATACTGTACAATTTAGAACACAGACCGGCAATCAACGGATAAAATCCGATTAACAAACAATACTGCCCGACAACGACGCCGACCGGCATCAGCTGCCAACGCAACAAACTGACCAGCCCCCACTGAAACCCCATCAACGGCAGCATAAACACGGCAAATGTTCCCCATAAAAACAAAAAAGAATGACCGATTAAAAACCGACGCTGTGTGTAAACAAGCACATAAAACAACATAAAAACAAAAGCATCTACTCCGAGCGGATTAGCATACATCAAATCGGACAAGACGCCCAAAATAAAAACCGTCATCGGTGGCAACAAATCCGGCCGCAAAATCAGCCAACAAAAAAGCGTAATAAAAATAAACGGCACAAATAAGTCCACAAAAAAAGAAAGACGAAACGGAAACAACCCCAAAAAAAGAAATCCGAAGCATGTCAGAAAAGGAATGCTTCTGATCAGCCCGTCCATCAAATAGGGAATCACATCCCGTCGTCTCATTCTTGCTCCTCTAACGTCGCCTCACTCGGCAACAATCCGCCGACACCGAAATCCACCAAACGGACAAAGTCCACATCTTCACGCGACACAAACGGCGTTACTTCAATTTTTTCTTTCCCAACCTTTGACACCGTTCCGACCGCCAATCCCATCGGAAAAACACCCGCATGTCCCGACGTTGTAATATAGTCGCCTTCCCGAACCACAGCCCCTTCCGGTAAAGACGTCAAATGCAAAACCGATGAATTATTTCCCGCAACAATGCCTGAATACCGTTTTTCACCGACCGTTACCGGCACTCTCGACGCATAGTCCGTTAACAACAGCAACCGAGAAGAATTTTGCCCCACCGAAACAACGCGCCCCAAAAGCCCCGCATTGTAAAGCGCCACAAAACCTTTTCGAACACCGGCGACCTTTCCGGCCTGAACCAAAACGGAACGCGCAAAAGCACCTCCGTTATCCGCCACAATATAAGCTGTTATCGTTTTACCGGATGGCGGCACGGCAAAACTCAATTCTTTTTTCAATAAATCATTTTCTTGCTTTAATTGTTGCGCGCGGTTCACCCAATAAAGCAATTTACCGTTTTCTTCTTTTAACCGCAGGTTTTTGTCATGCACATCCCAAAATTCACCGACAAATTCACCGATGTAACCCAACCCTTGAAACGGTTTATATAAGACTGACGCCATTTGAGCGGTAAAATCCGCAATCGTCGCCCTTGTTTTTTCCAAAACAGGATGTTTGGACACGCCCAACAAAATCAGGCCGCATGCCAACAAAACATACATATAAACGCCGAAACGTCTGTAAAAAATTTTGAGTGCACGGATGCGACCCATCCTGTCTTTCATGGACCGCCCTCCCGACTTAATACATGCTGGTCAAAATGTTTTCGTATTTGGCATCTTCTTCCAAAGCACGACCCGTTCCCATCGCCACGCATGTCAAAGGATCTTCTGCAACCGTCACCGGCAACCCTGTTGCTTGACGCAAAACAACATCCAAATTCTTCAACAAAGCGCCACCGCCCGTCATCACAATGCCTCGATCAACAATATCTGCAGCCAATTCCGGCGCCGTATGTTCCAAAGCAACCTTAACCGCCTCGACGATTTGGCTGACCGGATCTGCCAAGCTTTCGGCAATTTGACGTTCCGTAACCACAACTTCTTTCGGCACGCCGTTCATTAAATCACGCCCTTTGATTTCAATCTTGGCCCCTTCACCGTCTTCGGGAATACACGCCGACCCAATCGCCTTTTTAATCCGTTCGGCAGAAGATTCACCCACCAACAAATTGTGATTCCGGCGAATATAGGAAATAATTGCTTCATCGATTTTATCCCCGCCAACCCGAACAGACCGAGAATACACAATATTTCCCAACGAAATCACGGCAACTTCCGTCGTTCCGCCGCCAATGTCAACAATCATGCTGCCGGACGGTTCGGAAACAGGCAAACCCGCCCCGATTGCAGCCGCCATCGGTTCATCGATTAAAGAAACCTTGCGCGCTCTGGCATTTTCGGCAGCATCCTGAATAGCCCGCCGTTCAACAGCCGTCGAACCGGACGGCACACAAATCACAATGCGCGGCCGTTTTAATGTATTGCGACCGATTGCTTTATAAACAAAGCGTTTAATCATTTCTTCCGCAACGTTAAAATCAGCAATCACACCATCACGCAACGGCCGAATCGCCTGAATTTGTCCCGGCGTCCGTCCCAACATCTGTTTGGCTTCATCACCGACCGCGATGACATGCTTTTTCCCCTTGATTTCGGCAATAGACACCACAGACGGTTCATTTAAAACGATACCGCGCCCGCGGACATACACCACTGTATTAGCCGTTCCCAAATCAATCGCCATGTCGGAAGAAAATAAATTCAGGAATTTAGAAAAAGAATTCGTCGCTTTCATCATAAAGTCTCCAGATTAAAATGATTTTTTCTTATTCATACACCAATTTATTCACAAACACAAATTTTTTTTCACTTTTTTTCATCAAAAACTTTCTTTTTAAAAAAGACAATGCTACACTTGGTTTAAACACGAAAAGGGAGAATAAAAAATGGCTCAAAAATCGAAACAAAAAAAGCCCCTCGACAAAAGTTTACAAAAGCCGCAGTCGGCTGTTAAAGCAACACAAACCGTCGAACAAACAAGCGCGCCGGAAACGGATCCGAAAAAAACGGCCGTCCCCCGCTTTATCCGAACTTTATTTTGGGGCATTGCCTGCCTCTTGGCAGTCGTCGTGTTGTACATTTATGTTATCATGATTCCAAGCCTGTCCGTCAAACCGATTTATGTCATGAAAACACCAAATGTCACGGCACCCGTGCCGTCTTTGCTGACATCCCCTGCACCGGCAGATTTTTCCAAACCGGAAACAATTGATATTCCGGCGACTGAAGAAGCCGAAACCGTTGCGGAAGAAACAGAAAACTTAAACGAAACAGTCATCGAACCGATGATTGAAGAAAAAGAAACCCAAACCGTGACGGCTTTGCGTGAAGAATTGGATGCCTTCAAAAATGCTCAAAACAAAACGCTTATCGACACCTTAACGCTGTATCACTTAATGGCCAACGGTTACCCGTATCAATCCGTTTTACAAAAAGTTTTGGCGGCCGATCCGCAAAATGTTTTTGCCGTGCGCGTTCAAAAAGAATTGGCATCTTTTGGGTTAACCGGCATTCCCACTTTGACTCAATTACAACACATGTATGCGCAAGATGCAAAAATGGCGGCTTATTCTTTTTATGTCAAAAAAGAACCCATGACATGGCAAGAAAACATCCGCGCTTTTTTAAAGTCGCTGGTTCAAATCCGGCCGACGCACATCGCGGACAAAGATTTGTCAGGGCCTAAAATTCTCTATAAAGCTCAAGATGAACTAAAAGCCGGTCATATTCAAAAAGCAATCAACCTTTTAAAACGGTTGCCGACCGAACAATCCGTTTTAATGGCTGATTTTATCCGCAATGCTTCTGCCCGCGTGACATTAAATCAAATAATGACATCCCTCATCCGTGAAGAAAGGAATTAAACCATGAAAAAAGTTTTAATCTTTTTACTCTCTGTTTTGGTTTTCGGGCTGCTCGCCCTGTGGTTGATGGATCATCCGGGAACGGTTGTCGTCTCGTGGTTTGATTATGAAATAACAACCTCGGTTGCGGTTATTATTGCTTTTGCCGTTTTTGTTTTCTTGGTCGTTTATATTTTACGGTTGCCGGTTTTATTTGTCCGGTGGGTACGTCGTTCGCTTGTGCGCCAGAAACAAAAAAGCCGGGAAATCATGATGCAGCAAGTCTTAAATGCCATCGCGGCACAAGACGAACAAACAGGCAAACGGTTGGCGGCACGTATTGACAAAGCTTTTGCCAGCAACACGTCTTTGAATTTATTGTTAAAAGCTTTGTTGAATCCGACGCCGGAAATTTATCAAAAGCTGGCAGAAAACCCGGAAACGGAATTGGCCGGATGGAAAGGCTTGATTGCGATTGAACAAAAAAACGGAAATCTGGATGCTGCATTGGCTTTGTGCGAAAAAGCAATGACAAAATACAAAAACATTCCGTGGTTGGTGCAAGAAACTTTGCAGTTGCAGGTTTTAAACGAAAAATGGGATAAAGCTTTAACAACTGTAGAATTGGTCAAAAAGTTGAAGCTGGAATCCGACGACCGGTATAAAACCCAAAAAGCAACATTGCTTTTGAAATTGGATAAACCGTTAGATGCTTTCAAAACCGCTCCGTGGTTGCCGCAAGCGGCTTTAGAGGCCGCCAAAGCGCATCCGCATCGGGCTCAAAGTATTTTGACGACGGCTTGGGAAAAAACACCGGCTTGGGAGTTGTACAAAGCCTACGCGGATTTGTTCCAAAAAGAAGCGCCGCTTGCTCGGTATAAAAAAATCGAAAAATTTGTCGCTAAACATCCCGGCAGCAAGGTCAGTCATATTGCGCTGGCAGACAGTGCGTTACAAGCCAAATTATGGGGACAAGCCAAAAAAGAATTAGATGATTATTTAGCGGCTTACAGTTTAACCGTCCCGGTTGCAACAATGATGGCTTTTTATGAACAAGAAGCGCGCCATGACACAAAAGAAGCGCAAAAATGGGTTGAAAAAATGAAAACAGCAGAACCTTTATATGCTTTCACGTGTTCTAAATGCGGCCATGCGGCAGATATATGGACGCCGACTTGCCCGATGTGCAACGGATTTGCAACAATGGAGACTTTGTAATGCGCATTGCTTTGTTTCAACCGGATATTCCGCAAAATACCGGTACTATTATTCGAATGGCGGTGTGTTTGGGACTGCCCGTTGATATTATTGAGCCCTGCGGTTTTATCTTTGATGACAAAGGATTAAAGCGTGCCGGCATGGATTATTTGGAAAAAGCCGACTTGACCCGGCATTTTTCCTGGGAAGACTTTTTGAAAAACCGAGCGACCGGCCGGCTTATTTTATGTACCACAAAGTCAAGCACATCGTACACGGATTTTATCTATCATCCGGATGACATCATTTTGATGGGACGGGAAAGCTGTGGCGCTCCCGAAGAAGTTCACCAAACGGTTGACGGGCGTGTCCGCATTCCGATGTGTCCGGATGAAAGATCCTTAAATATCGCCCTTTCCTGCGCAATGGTCACGGGCGAAGCAATGCGTCAGACAGGCTTGTTCCGCTCTTTGGTTTAGTGCCTTATTGACACGTTTGTTCGGTTTCATCCCATGTATGATTGGCATCACAGCAAATCGTGCGATTGAATTTGTCTGTATGCGTTGAGCCTCTGCAAATACATGTTGATGTGACTTCGGTATTGTTTTCACAAGCGTCTCGGCAAATCCCGTTATCATCAGCAATCTGCCCGGTATCACAGGTTATTAACGTACAGCCGCCATTTGTGTAAGTATGTCCGACGGGGCAGCAATACGAAACGCCGTTTTGTGTCGTCGTACTTCCGTCACAGATACATCCATCTGACATATCATATCCGGTTTGCGGGCAATGTTCTTTTGAAGCACACTGCGGTAAATAAACTTCACCACATCCGGTGCCGTCATAATGGCATCGTCGGCCGCATCTAACACCGTTATAGGAACATTCGGCAGGAGGTGCGCTAGCCGTATAGAGGCATGAAATTCCTGTGTTTTCGTTAAGGCAACCGTAAAAATCACCAACTTTTCCGAATTTAAATCCATCCGGACATCCGGGATCTTGGCAGCTTCCCGTTGAAACTTTACCGTCGTACATGATATAGGAACATTGTTCCCCGTTGGGTTGGAAACAAAATTGATAAAAAGCCCCGCTTATGGCCGTGCAATAGACGCCCGTATCCGGATCTTCACAATAACCGGTTTCAGCATTATATGTCATTCCGTTTAAACAGGTTGAAGTCGAACAATTAAGGCAATTCAACGGGTCCGTACACCCGTTTCCGCATAAGTATCCGTTTTGATGACAAGCCCATTTCGTGTAGTTGTTTGTCGGATAGCAAACAAGGTTATTGCCGAAATCGCATCCGCCATAAATAACGCCTCCTTCTCCCCAATATGTAAAAGTTGACGCAGATGAAATCGAGTTACAAAATTCGGGTTCGCATGTCCCGCGAATCTGTACTAAATTTGTATCTGTTTGCATACACATCGTTTCATCACGATAACACTTATATCCTTCAGAACGCTTATACATATAACATCGGATATTGTTTAAGTCTCTGGCACAGGCATATTGACAACTGTAAGAATTCGCTTGCGTAACGGTAAATCTTTCATCGGATGTGCATTCATCCGCATAACAAATTCCGTAAGAACAATTTCGCCCCTGCGAATCACAGTTGTAACCACACTTTAAATCATTGATGTAGCAATCAAAGTTCGTGGGCCCGCCTCTGCACTCGAATCGTTGGCATTGGCCGTTAACATAGATGTATCCGGCAGGACAGGCACATGTGGTGGCATCAGTGCCTTCAATGCACGTACAAGCACAGGTGTCAGGGTCTCGGGAACCCGTCATCCCGGAACCGTCACATACCGGGTGACATGCACCATTGCACATTTCATAACCGTCTTCACACACACACGAACATGTTGAACTATCCCATGACGCATGCTCGGGACAATCTTGCGGTTCACATACACAATCACAAGAAATGGGATCACGCATAAATCCGTCAGCACAGGTTGTGTAACAACTGCCGCCGCATTCTGTGTAACCGGCCGCGCAAACACAACTCCCACTTTGGCAGATTTCTTTCGGACCGCATAAATTGTCATTATCTCGACAGACGCCGCTTTCGCAAGATTGGCATCCGGAACAGGTGCAATCTATGGGATCAACCCCGCTGGACGGCTTACCGACGGATAATCCGTCATAAGAAAAGACAAACGTATTATCCGAACCACATGTAGAAGACAAATCAGCTCCATTTAACGTCACGCTTTTGGGAACAGGAAAGGTCATGTCTTGTAACCGACGACACACCCGTTCAGGAACATGAGACGCGATAATGTCATATCCGTTGCCGGCCGTCTTTTTGTGTTGATAAGTAATGCTTTCAACGACTTCGTCAAATCCGGCCAACGGATAAGTTTGTCCGGAGGTTGCTTGCCTGACAAAAGGATTACCGAAAGAAGCGATGGCGCGTAAATCGACTTGATGATAGATTTGATTGGCGCGATGTTTAGACACAGCGAAAGAATAAGCCGCAATGCCGCCGACAGTTAGTACCCCGATAATGGCCAAAACGGCCAACATCTCTACCATGCTTCTGCCGGACTGGCTGGCGGTTTGAGGGGAAAGGTGACCGGCTTGATATCGGCGTAATCGACCGAAGTATTGTTCCCATCGGCGGAGCGAAGGGGCGCGGGCGAGCGCCCCGCCGATACATTTATTCGACAACGCCCCGACCGGTAAATGCATCCGGTGGCACAATCGACCAAAATTCCCAAGGGTCGCCAGATCGGAAGAGC
>CALGXF010000021.1 GCA_937935995.1 uncultured Alphaproteobacteria bacterium | reverse complement strand
ATCAAGTTAAGGAAAGGAAAAATAAAATGATTAATTTTAATGCTTATGTTATCGAACTTGAAGCTGATAATGCTTACAAGGTGTGCATTGAAAATGTGTACAAGGGTGTTGTTACTGATAATGGTCTCATTGATGATGCTGTTACCACGTTTGAGTCGGCACTTTCAACGGTTATTGAACTTATGCTGAGTTTCGATTATGACTATACTGAAGTTAGTCGTGGTTTATCTCGCAAAGGGCGTCCGTGCCGTAAGTATGTTATCGAGATTGATAACGGTGATTAATATAATTAAAACCGGTTGGTAACAATACCAACCGGTTTTTTGTTGTCATGTTGTCGTGTTTAGTACATTTCGGCTTTATTTTACAAGTTTATATACTTATATTGGTTCTTGTAACTGTAAATACATTAGATTCTGACGCGATTTCTATAATATTTTCTCCTACAAGCAAGAGTTGTGGAATTGAACCTGTATAAGATTGTGAAATTTGTCGTTTATATGTGACATGCGTTCTACCGAAGTAATAGTATTGTTCGTTTATTGTTTGGGGTATTGGATAGTTTAGGGCTTTTAGGTTTTGTGCGTATGGTGTAGTTAGCCAGTCTGTCCAATTGTTCCATGTAGTATCCTTTGGAAAGGTGATTGGGATAATGCATTGCATGAATCTTATATCACCGTATTTATCTATAAGTTCATTTGCTGTTAACGTATTTAAGTCATCTAACTTAATTTCATATTTTTGTGAGTGGTTTATATTTATATTTATACTTCTATTTGATATATTGTTTGTTATTGTCGCATAGGGGGTTCTATTTCGATTATTCTGATAGTATGAGTGTATGTGGTCTATTGTTAATATATATTGCGAATTGTCTATTAGATGCGCACCGTCTAACATGATACCGAAAACACTGCTTATATATAAAGATAGTATATTATGAATATTATCCGTTATTATCGAATCCTGTATGCAATAGTCGGTGTAAAATTTTGTTATTTGTGTATCCGTATTTTCATATAATTTTAGTACGTTTATGCATCCCCATACATGAATATAGTGAAATGTCCATGCCGATGCATTCAAATCTATACCTAATTTTACATTTCTTGCGAGTATGTTTGCTTGATTGTCATTATTGCCGTTATTTAATACTTCTAAGCCTTTTTGCGCAAAGTCTGTATCGGGTGAATTTATGTTTCCAGTATATGCCCCGTATATTTTTCCGTTTATGTAACATTCTATTATGTGTTGATTTACTTGGACACCGATTGCATGACATTTTATTATTATAAGGTCAAAATTTGTTTCAAAATAATTGCGAATTAGTATGCCGTTGTTTTCAGTCATATCGCAATTTACTTTTATTCGATAGCGTTTGTTCATTGCTTGTTCGTATGAACTGCCACTATTATTATTTGTGCCTATGAGTTTAACAATATAATTATCTTCGTAAACACCGTTTGTGATTGGGTGGAATATTCCATCCATGTAAATATCATTGAGCGTTGCGATAATTGTATTTTCTACATACCATTCACCGCTAGGAACGTATAACGCGCCTTGCGGATTATCGTTTAACCACTTGTTTATTAGTTGCGCGTTTTTTGCGTTAACGTCGTTTGGTTTGCAACCTAATTTACGTATATCCATATAATTGGACTTATATGACGTTGTGGCCGCATCAATTGTGTCTGCCCCGAAACCGGCTTTTATTATTTCTTTATTAAAAGTTGAATCATTGTCTAGCGTTTCGATTCTATGTAAAAATTCTGCTGCTTCATTGGGGGTATCTATACCCATAGCGGTGAATTTTGAAGTGTTTGCTTGTGTTTCAGCGCGGTACGCTTCTACTTGTGCGTTGTAGTTTCCGGTGAGTGCCCAGTATTCGTTATTGTTTATGTCGATTCCGGTGGGTACGTATTGGCGTGAGGTGTATGAATTGCCCTCATGCAGTACGATCGTTAGCGGTTCATAGGTTTTAGTGTTGTCCCATTCTGCGGGGTTTGCGATTAGGGGTACGTATCGTGCGCCGATGTATTGGCGGACTGGGGTGTTTGCCATTTTTATTCTCCTTTGTTATTTTGTGGTTGGTTGTTCGACGGGTTGAGCGTCGGGCGTTACATCGTAGGATAGTATAAGTCTACCGTACTCGGGTGTGCCGTATTGCATTCCGGTATCGAATACTATTTGTTTCCATGATTCAGGTATGTAGGCTACGAAGTATCCGTCTAGTGTTAGTCCGAAGTATACCGTTTTTATGGCTTCGCTGATTATGTTGGGCATGTTTGCTTGTACCCAGTCATAGATTTGCTGATAGTAGTAGTCGTTGAAGCCTGATTCCTGAAACTTTTTGAAGATTTCAGTGAGTTGGTTCACTGCTTGCGCGGTTTCGTTTTCTTTGTCGGCTAGCGCGTCCGCGTAGTGTCGTAGTTTGTCGTATTCGCAGCAGAGGTATTTTACTATTTCTTCTTGGCTTTTCGCATTCCAGTAGAATTTAGGTATCACTGGCGTGTATGCGTATAATGCATAGAATGGCATTAACGCTATAATGTTCGGAAACATTATCGTTCCTTTCGTTAATAATTGTTCAGATTAACAGTCCACAACGGGCTGAAACATTCTTCCAAGTGGTCTAGCAATAATACGTCGATATCGACGTAATCGCCTTGTTTGATATGCGCGATTTTATCCATGAAGTCGCCGTTGGTTATTGTCTCATATTGGTTGTCGGTCGCGTTGCTTGCGTAATCCTGATTTTCGGCCAATTGCGTTGCTGGAAAATCGGAGAACACCGTGCGCATTTTATGCCATGTGTCCATATCGGACAGCATGACGCCCGGATTGCCGTCAACCGCCGCGTACAATGGTTTCAGGGTAGGCATTATTTCATCTATCAATCGTAGGAAATGCCGTTTCCATCGGCTTGCGGGCAATACGCCTATTTCACGGTCATAGTAACGGTTTTCGATTTTACGGCAGCAGCGCGTATATTGCATGTCATCGTATGCGCTTTCGCGCCATGACCATTCATCGGAAGCCCAGTCGATACCACCGGGAACCAATAGTTCGCCCAGCGTGATTGACATGACTTGATGATATTCGTCATGTGTGTCGTTTGGAATGTAATGCGGAAAATCGGTATCAAGATTCATCGTCATTCACCTGTTCTTCAACGTTCGTCAAATAACTGTAGTTGCGGGAAATATTGTCTTCGTTCCACACAACCTGTATCGGTTCCTTGAGATATTTTGCGAATCTTGTGTTGAGAATGTCGCACGCGGCACGGCGTTCCTCAAGTTCGCTGAGTGCGCGTAGGTCAGTCGGTTCGCCGTAATCGTTGATTTCGTCGGCGGTCTGCCGTTCCATTTTCAACGGCAAATTTTTAATGCCTAGCGACTGATAGAACGCGTTCCAAGTGTTTTGAATGTCGTTCTGTAATTCCATGCCGATGTATTCGACGTTGGTTTTCAGCACGTTGGCTTTCATCGAATCTGTGAAACCCGGTGTCGCCATGATTGCCATTTCACCGCCTGAGATTTGCTTGATGACGTTGACGCCCGCCGTTTGCTGCCCGGCCGGAACCTCAAGGATGAACGGCGTTTTCTGATTGAAACGATTCTGCCGCCGTGTCATGTACAAATCTTCAATTTCATGCGCGAAAAATTCAATCGTCGGAATGAGTGGCGTACGCGCGCGATTCGCGTAGATGAAAACACCATTGGAATTGTTAACCGGAAAACGCCAACCGTTAATACCGTAACTATCCCATTTCTTCGGTTTGTAATAGACATTGAAATTCGAAGTAGTCACCGCTTGCGTGCTGAAAAACACACCCGGCTTGCTACGCGGGAACGCGATTGTGGCGTAACCGAAATACAATAGATTGTATTCGAGAAACCACGAATTGCAAGTTTTCGGCAGATTCAACCACTTGAAACGAGATAACGCGATATTCAGCATTTGAGAATACGCCATCGAATACGCTTGCGAATTGAGCGCTTCGGATTGCTGCCACATCGGCGCGCCACGTTCGCCCATTTCCGCACGGGTCAATTGCCTTTTGTGCGTGCGCTTACGTCCCATACTTTCCTACCTTATAGATTGTCGTGTACGAAGTCGCCGCCGACTTCTTCGGGGTTGTTCCATATTGTAACACCGGAACTGAAAATATTCCTGATTGTCTGCAATTGTTCGTTTTGCGCAAGCGGGCATATCGTCCATACATCGGCGGTTCGCCAGTATGTGAAATGCTTGCAAGGCGTCAATGACGGTTTGTTGTAGAGTTTGTTGCTTGCAATGCCGTAGCGCAGCATGTAATCGCCTGCCGCCGCTATCGCGCCATTGTCTTCGGTGACGATTTTCACGGTCATGGTGTCAAGCCCCGTGGCCTGTCTGAAATTGTCGCCGCCATACGCGCCAACGGGCTGCGCGGCGTGATTGAGCAGGTCGCGCCATGCGGCATTCGTGTTTGAACGCGTGTTAATCATGACACGTTTGGCATTGTCCACGCTCTGATTGCGTGACGCCGACGCGTTCGCATTCGATGTGTTCGCATTGTTGGCCGTAACGCTCGTGTTCGTGGCGTTGCTTGCGTTCGTGTTGTTGGTATTAAGCTTTGTCGATTCGAGAAGTTGCCCGCCCGCCATTGCGATGCTGACACTATTAGCGTGTGAGTTATATAGTTTCGCTTGCCATGCGGCTTCGTCGTTATAGGCTTGCTTGTAAGCGGCTTCCGCAGCTGTCTTGGACGCGCCGGTGGCGAAGCTTGCACCCGACAGGCCAATGCTTCCAGCCGCGCCGAGTCCCGCCGCCACCATCGGTGCCGCCGCGCCACCGGTCGCCGCCGTCACCGCTATGCCGGTCGCCGCCGTGCCTATCGCGCCTATCGCGGCGGTCACGGTGCCGATTGCGCTTGCCGTGATTTCCGTGTTCACAAGATTCGTCGTCAAGTCCAAAGTGGCTGTGTTCAGATTGTCTATTTTGTCATTGGATGCGGTGAGCAACAGGTTTTGTTGTTCCGAGTTGACTTTGAAGATTTGATTCGATGCCGCATTGGAATTATCCGTAACGGTGGAATTAAGAGCGTTCGATAAAGCCGTGTTGGCTATGCTGTTCGCGTTGCTTCGGTTGGTGTTGCTCAATGCCACGTTAGCCGAACGCGCGCCGTTTTCATACGATATGATGGCGTTTTCACGCGCTTGCGTGATTTCTCGATTGTATGCGTCGGCGCGGTGCGCGTCGATTGCGCGACGTTGCAACGCGTATGTCGGTATGTCGTGCGATATGAGCGTTTTGAGCACGTCCGCGTTCGGCACGTCGGCGCTAATGTTAGTTCCGTTGATGGCGGTAATGCTAATGGACGTATCGCCGTCGCTCCCGATTCCGTCAACCCATGCGATTTGACGCAATACCGGATAACTAAGGGATGTGACCGTCTGCACCGAGAGGCGACCGCAGTCGGCGATTTCCACACGTGTTTTATTGCCGATATTGTCGGATATTTCTAAATACGCGTAGGGCGCAAGATATAGTCGCGTTATTTGCGCGTATTCGACAGCGTATCCAAAATCGTCGATAGTCAAATCAATATCGGATAGTTTCGTTCGCGTTCCGCTGACCGTATGCCATTCAACGCCATTCACGCTGGCAGCGTCGCCAAGATGCAGCATGTTTGCGGTGGCGACGAACACCGCTGTAATCTGTGACATGATATGAGGGTAATACGCGAAAAGCGTGTCGAAATAATCGCCCGAGATTTTGGACGATTCGAGCGCATACATGTGCATGTTGCTGGTAGTGAGATTATCGACGGAATTATAGGACGTGCCCGCGCCGGTGACGTTTGACGTGGAAATGTTTCCGGCACCCCATGAGAAGCCGTTAACCGCGCCGTCATTATCGGTGTATGTCGGGTCACTGTCCGCGATATTCGTGCCCCGTACGCTGCTCATTGTTTGCAATTGTCCGGGCGAAAACGTTGCGGCCACACAGATGTATCGTGCACCGTTTTGCAGATTAACCGGCGTGCTTTTTCTGATATTCGTCGCGGCGTTGCCATAATCGACATCAGGCAGCGTGAAATCACGGCAATTCGCGCGCGGGTTTTTCAGCAATTCTTGCGGTGTCATTTCCATTAACGGCGCATGTCCGCGTGACAACAACAAACCGTTGATTGTGGTGCTGTTGATATAGTCCGTCCATACGTCACGCATAAGCGTGCATGTTGTCGTGTTCGGCGCTTCCGCGCGCACGGAAGTGATGAAAAAATGATAACGTGTCTGCGCATCGGTTTTCTGATACGGTGTATTGATAATGTCATGCGAAAAGTCAACGACAATGTAATTATACCGTTGCGCCGTCATGTAAGGCACGGGCAATTTTATGCCGTCCGCGTCGGCGCGTGCGACATACATGCTCGTTGTCAGCTTGACGGTTTCGCCTTCCAGTTTGTCAAACCACGTGTCTCGTGCGGTGTCATCGGAGAATTTCACGACATCGTGGTAATCATCGTACCAATTCACACGACATAACTTAATTATCGTGTTTGGAGTCCAAACGTTGTAATCGAAAACATTGCGGTACTGGCCGTATACGCGCGTATCCGTATCGGGGAACGCCGTTGCGTTTTGCAGATGTGGAAAATCCATATCGCGCCCTTTCCTATATATGAAAAATGAGCGGTACTTCAATGTGAAGCACCACTCATTTTATACCACAGTCGTTTCAGACTATTCGACGGTGAACGTGCATGTCGCGGAATGCGCCGTAGTCTCTCCGTTCGGATTGACATACGTGGCGGTGCCCGTCACGGTAATGACGTCACCGGCAACAAGGCCGTCACGCTGGACATGCAGGCGCGCCTGGTCATCCACGAACGTATTGACGTTGAGGTCGAACGCCGCGCCGTGCGCGTCATCGCCGCTTGCGGCATGGTTCGCCGCAACCTCGTACGTCGCCGCGTTCGGTGCCACCTCAACGGCGGTGCCGGTCGGCGCGACGGTGGCGGTGAGCTTTGGCGTGAGCTGCATGAGGTCGCCCGCCTTGACGGTGCCCGTGTTCGGGGTCAGCGTGAAGCCGGTCACGGTCTGCGTTACGACCTTGATGGAAGTGCCCGCGTCGGTGGTGAACAACGCGCACGGCGTGAACGGGGACACGCCGTAGATACCCCAGTGGTTCAGATACATGGTGTTGCCGAGCGTCTGCGGATTAAAGAACTGAGTGGTGCCGTACATGGTGTCGCGCACCTGATACCAATCGGTTGAAACAAGCAACGCCACCGCACCCGGAATACCAAGACTTGGTACCTGAATAATACGATAGGGAACGTCCGCTTTATCCAGTTGGAACACCGCGCTCAATGCGTCAACGTCAAGCGACGCGAGATATTCCGGTTCAATCAGCAACACCATTTGCTGCGGGGTGGCATACGCCGGAATATCGGTGATGTTCAGCGCGTTATATTGCGTAGACGGGAACTGCATACGTCCCGCCGTGGAACGCAACGCCTTAAGCAGCGTCTTGGCAGTCGTTTCATCGCTCGGTACCGCATCAAGATGTATCTTATAGAAACCAAGATTCTGCTCGTAATGACGAATCAGCGCAAGCATGATATTCATTTCATCATAATTATCGCTGTTGCGCGGCGTTTCCATAATCTGCGCGATAAAACGGTTCAAACCGAAATCGTCAAGAAACGCCTGACGCAATTCATCGTTAGTCCATGATATCGGGTATTGGTCCTTGCGGTTCATTTCATAGAACCACACCGCCGCTTCGGGACGGTGCATCTTCAGCAAATCTTCCGCATCATCCTTGTACCCGTGCGCCTTAATCCACTTGACGGCAATTTCCTGTACAGTGCTGCCCCAATAAAGATTTTCCTTCTTGAAAACCGCAAAAGGATTTACAAACGGCGCGTTCTGCACCATCACGGTAAGTCCGATGCGATTGACCATACTCCAAACACAGTCGTTGAGATACTGCCGATTCATCGGGTCGAACAAATACCGTGCGGTGTTCGCCACACCGGTCTGCGTCGCGCTGGGCACGCGCTGCTGATAATCGTCGGTGTTCTTAAGACGTACCTTATCCAAAATGGTTGCGTTATCTATTGCCATGATTCATCCTTTTTTTCAGAGTGTAAAATCGAGGTTTTCCAAGTCCTCTGCCGCCGCTTGCGCGATTGCTTCCGCTGCGTCGTTGTCGTTTTCCTTGACGGTCGCGCCGTTTTCGACCATCTGCGCGACGGAATCGGTGAAATTGTCATAGATACCGTCGATTCGTTCGCTGATTGCGTCCGTACGGTCGCCTATTGCGTTCACTTTGTCCAGCACGTCACGCATCATGTCGCGCAAATCGTCGAACTCGCCCGCGCGGTGCGCTTCATCGGGGGTGAGGTCATCGCGTTCGGCGGTGTCCCTTTCCTCGGGGGTTTCGTCATCCATTATTTTTTCCTTTCATATATGAAAAAAGCCGTACCGGTATGTGACCGGTACGACTCAAGAATAGCATACTTGCGACATGTTTCATAGCGATAGTCGGCGCGCTTTTCCCTCACGGCCGCATCATCACCGGAGTCAACCGTGGTTATTGACAATGCGTTTTAGCGATACCACTATGGCACCTCACGTACGCCGTGTTTATTTTACACCGAAATTCTTGAGCATTTCAAACATGGCGTGTTGCGTTTCCATCATGTCATATCTCAGATAGCCTAACGCGTAATACGATGTAAGGTTTTTAATCAACTCTTTCGCCATATTCGCAGTGAGGTAGTTCAGTTTGTTATCATCCCGTGTGATTGCAAAATATGGCACATGCGCGCCGCCGTCGTATTTCGTGGAAAGAAAAACATATCCGCAGCGCATATCGACATATACCCCATATTCTTGCTTAAACCAACGGAACACATAAGTGAGTTTCGCGTGCTTATGCGGTTTTTCGATAAAATCGGTATCAAATTGCCGAAACTTGTTTTTCGCTGTCATATCATCATTGTTTTTCAACATGCGTCCCGCAACGGTGTTCTTTGCCTTTTGCTCGGCATAGTCATCGTCTCGCACGTAATCGAACAGACATGTTTTGTCGTCAAGCCATTGCAGTCCATACTCGGGATTGAGGGGCACTTCATAACGTCGAAAATACGGATTGAACGCGTCACATGCGTTACCCAAAAGGAATATTCGCGGTTTGCGTAGCTCGGTATCGTCGGCACGTTCGCGCGTCACGGTATCCACGATTTTCGCCAATTGTTCGAACTCGTTTTTCAAATACGTGTGGTATCTATCGTCATTATCGATAATAAATTCATCCATGCAAATGTTGCGCACGTTCACGTATGTGCTTTTCTTTTTTCGCTGTTGCATGGTCAAGGGTATAAAATAACCGCATATCCGCCACGGGTTTTCTTTTTTGCCGGTTTTCTTCCGTCGTATTTCAGCTGTTTTATTGGTTGTGCGAAATTCATAATCGGGAAAAATATTATCCTTTATAATGCGGTCGAAATAGTCTGCGGCGACATCGTTGTTTTCCTCACGAAAACGGGCGATTTCCGCAAAACAATATCCGTTTTTCAAATAATCCTCTATCATATATTTTCTCATACCGTAGGTTTTACCCAAACCGCGTGCGCCGATAATCATGTTAACGTCTGCGTTTCGCGGCAATATTACGGTTTTAAGCCGGTCATAATAATATTTCGCCATCAATACTCACAATCATAGGTTTGCCGTCCCGCATAATAAGTTCGCGGGGCGTTGTTTCCACAATTCGATTATACGTGTTTCGTATGTATGTCAGATTCTCGCCGTTGGCCTGTTTGTCCGATTCGCCAAGCCATCTACCGGACGGATACAACGCGATCGCTTCGGGCGCGTCAACATGATATGTCGCACCTCGATAATCGGTGACGTTACCGACGTATCTATCCCATACATGCGGCCGGTTGCGTTGCAACGTATGGCATATGTCATAATCGACCAACACATCATAACCGAGCGACATTTGTACGGTTTCCGCGAAACCGTGTCCCGCGCGCATGACATCGGCAATAAAATCTTCTATGGTGTACACGCCGTCCGGTCGCGGAAGTCCCGCGCAAGTGACATGCACGCGCCCGCCCGTGTCCAAACTGACACGCGCTTTATTCCACAATTCCATATGCTCAACATACCGAGTCGTACCGCCGCAATCCTCTACCTCGAATTTTCCGATATGTTCCAGCGTGGACGCCATGTCGGGCGCGGTTTCTCTGACGCGTCGCATGGTGATGTCAATAGCGTTTTCTATCGCGGTGTGCAATGGTTCGAGCGCTTTCAAAAGTTCCATGTCGGATACGTCATCGGCGCAGCTGATTTTCAGACTATCGGTATCGCCGCCCGTGACCGTGACGCAATCGCCGAAATGCCGATATAGCAGCGTCATGGCTATCAGCAAGTGCATTCTGCTGCCCGCAACGATTCGCATACCGTAAGTGTAGAGCACGCGTGGCGTTTTCGGCCGTTTTTTCGCAAAATTCTCGGGAGTGCATACCGTGTTTTTATCAACTTCAAGCTCGCCGGTTTCCGTCACGCGATAATCGGCTTTCATCACGTCCTGCGCCTGAGTGCCATAGATTCCGTTGAATTGTCCTTTCACGGTGCTGCCGTAATAGGATTGCAGAAACTTCATGCTCAACGTGCCCGCTTTTGCGTCGCGTGCGATACCCTCAGGTATCGAATCAGGTATGTTTTCCGTACACGCTACCCCCTCATGATAATGTTTAATCAGATTTTTCACATCGGTTTTTCGAGCGAAAAGCATATTGGATTGCAAAGTTACATAATCGGGCGGAATGATTGTTTTAGTGGTACCCTCCCCATATAAGACGCGCATTTCATCGTACTCATATACTTGTGCCACGTTCCATAATTCAATCTCGTTAACGTGTAATATGCATTCATCCGCAGAATACAGTTTTCCGAAAGCGTATGTCGCGTTAACGGCAGTATCAACGTAACCATGCGCCCTAATGCTGTTTTCCTGTGTTTTCGCACGCTCATTATTGGCATAATCCGTATCCGCTTGCAATGTCTTTACGAATTTTGAGCGCGGGCAGATTGCAATACCCCATGCATCGAAACATGTATCTTTACGTAATCTGAGGTTCGTAAATCTTACCGCCGCATGTACACCCGTTCGGAACGGGTCACTATAATTCGCCAATACGTCTTCAAGCGGCGTGTTAACGATACGTTCGCACGCCACTTGCAGAATATCCGGGGGTATAGGTGCAAACTTCACCGGCAAACGACGCCCATTAATGAACGCGTGATGCATTGACGTTACATCCAAGGACGCAACATTATCCACAATAACGCTAGCGGTTTTCGCACTCGTAAACGTCAATCCGCCACGGAAACACGACTTACGCAAGGCGTAGGACTCATAGTTTTTCGGAAACTCCTGATTGCAAGTCAACTCGAAAGCGCGTTGAAGCGTCATCTGCTTACCGCTCTGCAACGTGATGCGTCGCCCGCCAATCTCACGGCGCGCCATCTGCCTTACAAGTGACGTCTTGGTGAGCACGCGGCAACCGAGCATTTCCGGCGTAAGCCAATGATTCGCGCGTAGCAACCATTGCAAGTATTGCGGTATCACTTGCACATCACGCCGTGCGTAAAAAAGTTCTTCCCCGGTCAGTGGCGTTTCGGGCGTGCGTACAAGCGTGTAATCCCAGTCGCCCACCGCTTTCGGCAAGCCGCATGTCTCGCCCATCGCACGCAGTCCGCCCATTTCAAGGTAAAACGTATCCCAAAAACGGCACACCACATCATTACCTACATACAAGTCAAGCGTATACACGCTTGTAGCCGTCTGCGCATTAGCGGTAATCGTATACGACTGCGCCAATTCCAACATGAGAGTCTGCATGTCGAACATAAGGTTATATGCCGCGATTATCGGAACATAACCGTGCGCACGCCCATATTCAATAAGATTATCAATATACGCCAGCGCTTCGGACGTACGCCGGTAAAATCGCACATCGTCCGTATCGGGGGTATACGATTCCAGTGGCGTGTCACGCAAATCGTTGAAAATGTACAATATCGGGTATGCGCGCGTTTCGGCACCCGTGCCGATGTTCGTTGTTTCGGTGTCGAATATCGCCGCTACCCGAAAATCCTTGCGTTCTTTCATCATCGTATTACATCAGGTGTGACCAACATGAGCCATATCGGGCTACCGCCATCAACGTCCGTATCGTCTTCCAATTCGCCCGCGTGCATTTTCATACGTTTGGCGTATTGCAATGCCTTTTCGTTTCGTGACATGATAGTATCAAACAGTTCACTGAGCGAATTGGTGTCATATGCTTTCATGATGGCTTCCAGTCGTTTGTTCGGGGCAACGTCGGGGCGCTGCCATACGTTTTGTGTGTATCGCCAAAATATCTTGACTTTTTCACGGCTTAGGTCATCGCCTAGCGCGCTCGGTAGCCCCTTGGACGCCATTCGCATTTCATTGCGAAAGATATTAAATGAGCGTGCGCGTTCTTTCGCGCGCCCTTTGCCGCCGCGCACGTCTTCGGTTTGTCGAATCAGCGCGTCGGCTTTTTCATTGGCGCGTTGATACAATTCGTCACGCATGGCAGCGTTGCGGGTACGGCCTACATATGTGTTTTTCAGCTGCGTTTCAAGCCGTTGAATATAAACGCGCCGCGCGCGTGCTTCACTTTCGGGCATGGTGTCGGTAATGCTTTTTTTCAGACTGTTTATCGTACGCCGCACACGCTTGCGTTTCGCTGTCAAAACGTCCGCTTGTTTATGCGCTCTAGGCATGTTCACCACCTTATAAAAAAAGTGCCATAACAATTTATGGCACTTTTTTTGTTTCATTCCGAACTACTCGATTTCAAGCGATTTCGTAATACGTCCATCACCAAGGGCGGTTTGATGAATTACAACGGTGATACCGTCCGGCGCGTTGAAATCGGGGAACATGTCGTAAATATCCAACACGCTGCGGTAGATTCCCTGTGACTGACTGAAATACGTCTTACCATCCTTTTCAAAAAGATAGACATTTGCACATTTCTGACCAGTCTTAGAACGAATGCCCGGCGTGGTGTAAGCGCCGATAATCGTCAATGATTCCATGCCGCATTCGTTCAGCGACAACGCGCTGTTACGTGCGTTAATAACGGCGCGTTTTCCCTCGAACGTGGTAGTGTCCATCGTGCAAATATAACGATAGTTGTCAGCGGTTTTCTGTGCGGTTTCATTCACGGTAGCGTCATTCATCTGTTCGTTTTCCTCGTTCATTTTAGTTCCTTTCAGAATTCAATATCTTCGTTATTGTTGTCGTTGTCAACGTCGCCGTCGGTTACGTCAGTTGCGACGCGTTCGGCGTGTTCGATGAACGTTTCAACGTCCATCACATACACAGTCTTATCGACTGTAATATCGTCAACCAACACGTTGACGATACCGGCGTCCATAAGCGTCTTGACGGCCATTTCAACAGTGCGAACGTTTCCGGTGGTGTGGAACGTCTGTGCCACGCCGTCCCGGTCATAATAGTTTATGGTGCTGTCAGCTATTACCTTACGAATCTTTCGCATGTTTGTTATCCTTTGTATCTGTTTTTATGTTTTATGTCAACCATTTTTGGCGACATAAATATTTATAGCACAAAAATCGGCGTGCGCAAAAAAGCGACACGCCGATTATTGATATTTATTCTCAATAACGCAAAATCTGCCCCGGATAAATCAAACTCGGATTAGATAATCCATTAAGCGACGCGACACGCGCCCAATCTAACCCGAACACTGTCCACAAATTATCACCGGATATGACCGTATACGTGCGCGCCACATTCGACTGCGCAGCACCGCCATAGCACACGGTTTCACCCGGATAAATCACAGCCGGATTGCCCGACGCGTACCCGTGCCACGACTGCCACGGCAACAGTCCGGTGCGCTCGGCAATGCCCGACAACGTATCTCCCGACGCAACCACCACGCAAGCAGACTGCGACGCACTCCCACCGGCATTCCCCCCGGCGTTCGTTTCCGGTGCGGATACATTCGCGCCGTCGCCATGCGCGTATGCATCCCACTGCCATCGTTCGCCCCGAAAATAATTCAAGTCCAATCGTCCGGCATAGCCCGACACGTACCCGTTCGACGTGTACTGACGCATGGCTTCACCATACGCGCCATACAGCCACGGCGTTTCCTGATAGCCGGTTACGTTCATCGACGCATACTGCGCAACCCACACGCCACAATGCTCACGCACGAAAGACGTAAGCTGCCCCAGTGCGGACGCCTGAACGTACACAATCGGCCACACCTGCGTGCGGTCATGCACATGCCGCACCCACGTTTCAATCCACGCGCCGTTGCCAAAACTCGGGTTATCCTGAGATTCCCAGTCCAAAACAAGCACGGCGTTACCGACGTATCCGCGCACGTTGTCTACGAAAAAGTCACCTTCCGTATTCGCGTCACGTCCCATCGCGTAATGATATACGCCAATGCTCTTGCCGCTATCCGCTGCACGTCCAAGCTGATAGTTCGCGGCCTGATTCACGCCATTGGTCAAACATGTGTTATTAAAACCACCGATACCCCAAGTGGCACCCGCCACAACAAAATCAGCGTCCACCGCCGCCGTGTCAATATCGCACTGCCAATTGCTCACATCCACACCACGCATATCCGCGTTAGCAGACGGTGCAACAGTCAGCAGCAACGCGCAAACGCAAGCTAACGTACTACGCCATATTCGAGACATCGTCACCCCCTTTGTTATCCTTAAGCAATGCAATGAGTTCTTCGGTCAACACATTGTTCTTAGTCATCAAATCATTGAAATCACTAAAAGTCGTGGCGATAAACCACGCCATACCACAACACGCGACAATCGGAAAACCCACACTCCCGACAACGGTTACAATCGAACTAATATCCATCAAAAAACACCTCGATAATAAGAAATGTCATGGCACATCGAACGACATGCCATGACCCAATATATCACAATCGCGTGGCCTATCCGGGAATTGAACCCGGCACGCACATCTTATAAGGATGCTGCTCTAACCAACTGAGCTAATAGGCCATTTATCTCACACCTCCCACAATCCCCGCCGCATCAAATCAATCATATCACGATAATGCGCAAACACATAATCCGACACGGACGAATCACATTTAAACCACTTCGCACTCATAACAACAGGCTTAACACGCTGTTCGCCACACACCCTATAACCCCTAATGAAATCACAAGAATTACGTTTGCAAAACATGCTCAATCCCTTTTCAGCAAAGGTGTGTTAGCCAATTCAATAGCATCTGTCAGAATATCGCCAACCTGAATATAGTCACCCGCATCATACGAACTTAAAGCGATAGCATCAATCAAACCGTCCGACGTGTAAAACTGAACATCGTAGCGCAATTCATACACGTCACGATGCGCACAATACCACAGCCCAATATTACCGTTCTTGAATACAGAGTTAAACGTGGCAACTTTTTTATCATTCTTAATCACAATGCAGCCTTTCGCAATCACCGGTTAATCCGATAGCCCAAACACACCGCACCCGGAACGTAAAACACGCCATCGTCAAGCACATCCCTAAGCCCGTATGCGTCAATGCAATCGACAAACCGATTTTCGATTAAACAATCGGACGCAATATCAACAAAATACACAAGCACATCGTAAACACTATTCACATTAAAATCAATTGAATTAGACAATGCTTCAAGATTCATGAAACTCATTTTATTTCTCCCTTGTTTTAATACTGCCATACCGTATCACGTACAATAGCGGTCATTTGACACTTAGGCAAATCATCGAACGCAGTAGGCCACTCAAAATTATGTTCTTTACCGATATTAAAAAGAATCAACCCCGCCTTACAATAATTCCACGCATTCGCGTCAAGTTCGCAATCATCAATATATTCAATGAACATTTTTTCATAAAATTCCCTAGAACGATAATTTTCCATTTTATTTTTCCTTTCCTTAACTTGAC
>CALGXF010000020.1 GCA_937935995.1 uncultured Alphaproteobacteria bacterium | reverse complement strand
CCCCCCACTGTCAAGGAAAATATATCAAAAAATGCCTCTTTGACCGAAGCCATCGCAAAAAGAAAATTATGTTGAAAAAAGAAAGGGTTATCATCTTTTTTAGATTTTTGAAAAATAATTCTTGATTTTTGAAAAAGAATGTGGCATAAAGAGGCTCATTCAGCATTGCGGGTGTAGCTCAGGGGTAGAGCGCGACCTTGCCAAGGTCGATGTCGAGGGTTCAAATCCCTTCGCCCGCTCCAATAAAAATAAAAGACCGTCCTTGTGGCGGTTTTTATTTTTATTGGGTGAATGGGGTTTGAACCCGATAGGGGACGCGGATTAAAAAGTGTCCGGCGGACAGTTTTTAAACGCAAGTCCAATGACACCCCCGTTTGAAAGGGAATGGCAATGACCGTACCAAACGGTTGGGTTCCATTGCGCAAAGGCACAGTTGTGCCGTATCCCTTCGCCCGCTCCAATAAAAAAAAAGGCCGTCCTTGTGGGCGGTTTTTATTTTTATCGGGTAAATGGGGTTTGAACCCAAAAACCAACAAAGTCCCCGCCGCCGACTCCTTCAGGAGACATCTGCGTTGAAAAAATAAAGCAACCGGACGGATTTGTTATTGAACGAGAGTATCCTTGCCCTTGGTAATTTTGTTTGACGGTGTCCTTCTGACCTGATAAAATAAGGATATGGAGGAATTTTATGGCGCTTAAAGATAAATTAAGGCAACACATGTTAATTGCAGCTGCGACCATGAGCTTCGGCGTCGGTGCAATGGATACATCTGTACCTGCCGATTCTGCCGACACGCCAATTGTTCAAAAAATAAAAAAACAGTCTTTGCTGGACGATATTCAAAATAACCGCAAAATCACATATAACGGTCTGTCTTTTGATACACCTCTTTTGCGCCAAAAACAAAAAACCAATCCGCAGCTGGCTCATTTTAATTTTCATTTCCAACCGAAAGAAACCGGCCTTTCCATTAAAGACGGCGATAAAACTTTTTTAGTTTTAATGCCGAAAGAAACATTAGAAAATTTAATCAGCGCTTTGATTGCGAAAGATGCCGGAGAACCTGTTGAAACAGTCTTACCGGCCGACCCGAACAAATGGACATATCAGTCTCAATTTCCCGAAATTTTCGTTGTTGAAAACAATCAGCGGCGCCCTATCCGAGACTCAGAACTGCCCGTTCTTTTTGATAAAGCAATGGAAACCGTTTGCGCATGTAACAGCGAAGACATCATCGACGCCAAAAAGATTGTTCAAAAATACGCGGAACGGGTCGGCGGCGCATCCGGTAAAACTTTGTCTTTAGCCATGAACACGCTTTTATTTAAAGGCCTGCAAAACGCCGCACTCACGAAATTTGCGAATCAATATAAAGATAACGTCGTGGCTTCTTTAAAAGACTTACCACGATTGCGCGCCGAAGAAAAAACGGCTTTCGAACAAAAGAAAGAAACCGCTTTGCTGGCGTACCGAGCGCGCATGGAGCAAGAAAAGCAAATAGCTCAAAAAGCGGCCCAAAAAGAAGCCGCTCGCCAAGCTTCCTTAATTGCATTCAATCACATTTCGGATATAGAAATCGAAAAAAATCCGGGACAAACGATTTTATTGTTCACACAAGATAATCATGCCGTTGAAATCAACGTGACCCGAACGATTTTTTCAAATGTTACCACTTTTGATAACAAAGGGGAACAAATGGCTATGCGCAGCTTGGAACCCGAAGAATGGCAAGCGCTTCACAAAACGTTGCCGACCGTGCTGACAAAAGAGCAAAAACAAAAACTCGGCGCCTTGTTTTTCCAAAAGCTCACACAAAAAGCCGAACCGTATCTGATGGCGATGACAACGCATCACAATGTGCATCGATAGGTTTTGGAAGTTTCCATTTGTATTTTGCCTTAAAATATGTTAAGTTTTTTTCAAAAGATTATGACAAAACAGACACGACGAAAAGTTTTATTAGCGGGGGTAGCCGGCATTTGTTTAGCTGTAGGAACGGGATACGTTCTTCAACAAAAAGCGGTGCGAACAAAATCTTTTCCGATACAACATGCTTTTGTTTTAACGGGATCAGCGACAGAACAACGACAGTTGGCGCGTTTGATTTCGGAAGCCTTTGAAACACCGACGGGGCAAAAATTATTAAAGCGAGCGCAAAACATGCCGGCTTTTACCAAACCCGTTATTCAATCGGCTGTTTTAAAACAAACCGATTTAGCACAATATCATCCGTTAACGCATACCATTCGCATTCACAATGCTTATTTGTTTGACAAGTCAAAGACGACCGCCATGAAAACTGCTGTTTTACATGAATTTCTGCACGCCGTTGATTTACAGGCACCGCCGTTACGGGAATATGTATCTTTGAATGCACGAACAGGATCTCCGGATCATCTTTTCGTTATCAGCAAATTAATCGAGCTTTCCGCCCGTCTTCAAGACATTCGGGTCGCCGGCGAAATGAACGCAACGCCCATGCGGGCAGACGATGCTTTCTTTCGCGAACAATACCAAGCGGCTCAAACAACTCATTTGCCCGATAAAGCCCTTCAAATCGCGCTGACGCAGACGGCACGGGCTTTTTGGTTCAAAGAAACGCTTGTTCCTTTATCGGATAAAATGAAGCGCTATGTTCAACATTGGAATACGCAATATAATGAAAAATCATTTGAGCATGCTTTTTTCAATTACACGTCTTTGGACGATGCCCCGCAGTTTACAAAAGCTGTCTCTTATTTAATCAAACAAATGAATATTTCTGTTTCGCCGCAAGAATTAACTGACCCGGCGCGGATGAACTTAAAAACAACGCGCGACGACGTTGTCATCAAAGCCGGGCATTTGACTTTAAACGATCAACAAATCACGGTAACAGCATCTTCCAATACATTGACGACTTGGATGAAAACATCTGCCGGTGCAACGGAAACCGTGTATAAAAAAGGGAAAAAGCTTTCAACGCGCACTTTTTACCCAAGCGGCCGATTAAAATCAGATTCCGCTTCGCATAAAACGTTTTTTGATAATGCGGCGAATTCCGTTAAAACAGTTGTTTTGTATCGGAATAATATAAAAACAGGCCTGAAAGAATTTGATGAAACCGGCCGATTGGTTCAAGAAACGGTTTATACATCTTTTACAAACGGCGTGACGCAAGAAAAAACGACTTTATACAGTGTTAACGGAAAGCCGCAAACATCCGTTCACTACTACAACCCGACCGGTGCCGAAGTTTCCGCCAATTTCTATCCGATACGTTCTTTGCCTGAAAAAGAGTTCAAAGAGACAGATATCCGTGCTTCGTTGAAAAAACGATTAGCCGATGCCCGCCAGCCCAAGCCGCCGTTGCCTTTATCTTCCCTGAAACGAACTAAATAAACGATGCGGACGAAGAACGAACCGGTTCTTCATCTATTCGGTTGATTTTGTAATTAAATCGAGATTGAATACGTTCGCCGTCTCGACCCAACAGTTCTAACGTGTCTTTGTCAATGATATAAAACCGCTCTTCGGAATTCGATAATTCCACGACTGGCGCTAACCATCGAATAACCCAAACGCCTTTGGTCGTGAAAATGCCGTCTCGATCCTGATAATCACTGACCAGCGTGTATGTTTGATTGCCATAAAGCGTTAATGTCGTTTCAATACCGGGACAATCGCCGCACGGAAAAACACCTTGATACCGTCCGACAACCTCTTGCGTTTCATATGTGCGTTTCATGTAACAACACAAAACCAAAGCCGCTAAAACGGCTACAAAAATGCCCCCGAAAATGCGCATGGAATAGGTCATTGTTTTCTCCCTTTTTTATTTATATAAGAAAAGGTTCTCTTTTTCGCAAGAGGAAGCTTCGCGCCCAATCCATGCGCCTTTCATAAAGATGTTTTTAAAAGGACGTACCCCTCACCCTTTTTCCCAAAAACGCCCTTGAACCGTCCATTCGAACATTTCCGCGCCCTATTTTGACTCCACAACCCTTTCACCCGAGAGCCAGCCCAAAGCCCCCCTTTTTCCACCCACCCCGAGTTTTCAGGGGTGAGGTACCCTTTTTTGCAAAAGAGCCGCCCGCCGCCCCACGTGCCGTTTCCCCCCTGAGAGCCGCCCGCACGCCCGAAGAAATTCGGGCGGCTCTTTGGGGGAATGGGGCACATCACCCCCGAAAAATCCGGCGGCGGGCAGCTCTTTAAAAAACAAAACAGGAGCGCTTTAAAAAAACAAATTATTTTTCGCCTTTTTTCAAATGGGCGCGCGGATGGGCGTGTTCGTATACCTTTTTCAACCGAACCGTGTCAATTTCTGTGTAACGTTGTGTGGCTGACAAAGAAGCGTGTCCTAATAATTCTTGGACGCTTCTTAAATCACTGCCGGCTGTCAACAAGTGTGTGGCAAAGCTGTGGCGCAAAGCGTGGGGTGTGACCGTGTCTGGCAAACCTAAAGATGCTCTCAATTTACGGATTTGTCGTTGAACAACGCCCGGATTTAACCGCTCTCCGCGACTGCCGACAAACAACGGCGTGTCTTTGGTTTCAAATGGCCGTTCCTTTAAATACGCATCAATTGCTTTTTTCACCACGCGCAACAAAGGCACCATACGTTGTTTATTTCCTTTTCCGGTGATGACCAGCACATCGTTTGTGCGCGGGATGTCGCCGACGTTCAAAGCCAGTGCTTCGGAAATCCGCAAGCCGCAACCGTATAGCAATGTCAACAAAGCCGCGTCTCTTAAGCCTTGCCATTTTTCCTTTTGCATTTTTTGCGCAGCGCCCAACAAAGCCAGTGCATCGTCTTGTTCCAACGGTTTCGGCAACGTTTTAGGCGGTCTGGCCGGACGAACGACACGCACGGCTGTATTTTCCAATCCATATGTTTTAGATAAAAATCGGTAAAAATTCCGCACGGTTGACATGTTGCGCGCAATCGATGACCGAGCAGCGTGTTGTGTGCTGCGATACACCAAAAAAGACCGCAAATCTGTCACAGACAAATCCGTTAAATCACGTTTATCCACCGGATGACCGATGTCAGATGACAAAAAATCCATAAATTCCCGTAAATCCAAAAAGTAGCTTTCCGCCGTCAAAGCCGACAATCGCCGTTCTGCCGACAACCAATTTTGCCAAGCTTTAATCATATCTTGAACCGAAGACGTCGTGGTTTGTTGAAAATCCTTGAATTCTTGCATGCTTTTGGTTACCTTTATAAACATATCATAAAAAAGAAAAAGCCAAAATGCAAAAAATATCTGTTCTGCTGCCTCATTTGTTTTCCGTTTGCACGTATTTTGCCGATGAAATCTTGCCGGCAGGGACTTTTGTCCGCGTGCCGTTCGGGCGGCAAACTTTAATCGGTGTCGTGTGGGATGCGCCGATAGATACGACTTTCCCGGACACGAAAATCAAATCCGTTACGGCGGTTTTAGACATCTCACCAATGACAGCGGTTCATCGCGCTTTTATTGATTGGGTGGCTGCTTATACGCTTTCACCGCCGGGATTGGTTTTGAAAATGGCGTTGCCGGTAGCGGACATGGATAAACAAAGCCGCAAACCGCTTTTATTTGAAGCACCGGATTTAAAGCCGTCTGCAATGACCTTTTCACCCGAACAGCAAAAAGCCATCAATGTTTTGAGCAAAACCACAGGATTTCAAGTAACTTTACTGGACGGTGTTACAGGTTCCGGGAAAACCGAAGTGTATTTCGAAGCCGTCGCTGCGGCTTTGAAACAAGGGCATCAAGTCTTGGTTTTATTGCCGGAAATCACGTTGACATCGGCGTGGTTAGAACGATTTGAAAAGCGGTTCGGCGTGAAACCGGCGTGTTGGCATTCGGGATTGACTCCAAAAGTTCGGCGCGACACATGGCAGGCTGTTTTATCCGGCACAGCGCGTGTTATTGTCGGGGCGCGGTCGGCTTTGTTTTTGCCGTACCAAACATTAGGCTTGATTGTTGTGGATGAAGAACATGATGCGTCTTATAAACAAGAAGACGGTGTCGTGTATCAAGCGCGTGACATGGCTATCGTCCGGGCGCATTTAGGCGGGTTTCCGATTGTGTTGGCTTCGGCAACGCCGTCGATTGAAACATATTGCAATGTCTTGGATGGGCGATATGCCTGTGTGCAATTGCCGGAACGGTATGCGAACGCGGCTTTGCCGGATTTACATATCATTGACATGCGCAGCAAAGAAAAACGGTCGGGGTATTTATCAATGCCGTTGATAAAGGCGATGGCACAGGCGATAGAACAACACAATCAAACGTTATTGTTTTTAAACCGGCGCGGGTATGCACCGATGATGTTGTGCAAAGCATGCGGTGAAAAAATCAAATGCCCGCATTGTTCCGTTTTGCTGACCGAACATCGGCACCAACATGTCATGCAATGTCATCATTGCGGATATACGATGCCGGTACCGGTTGTTTGTCCGGCGTGCGGAGAAAAAGAATGTTTTATTTCGTGCGGCCCCGGCGTTGAACGAATTGAAGAAGAAGTTTGTGCTTTGTTTCCGAATGCGCGCGTGGAAGTGATTACCAGCGATACAGTTTCGACGCCGGCCCGATTTGAAGAAATGACAACTCGGTTGATGCACAAAGAAATCGATATTTTAATCGGAACGCAGATGTTGGCCAAAGGACACCACTTTCCGGATTTGACAGTTGTCGGCATTATTGACGCCGATTTCGGATTATCCGGCGGCGATTTACGGGCTTCTGAACGAACATTTCAATTGTTGCAGCAAGTTTCCGGCCGCGCGGGCCGTGCCGGTAAAAAAGGCGATACGTACTTGCAGACGTACAGCCCGGAAAACGGTGTGATTAAGGCGATGGAAACCGGAGACAGAACGGCTTTTATGAATGCCGAAACAGAGGCCAGACGATTGTTGAATATGCCGCCTTTCGGTCGGTTAGCGTCAGTGATTATCAGCGGTGCTCAAGAACGGTTGGTTCAACGCATGGCGCAAACCTTGATTCAAAAAGCGCCCTTTTTATCGGGAGTCGAATTTTTGGGCCCTGTTCAAGCGCCGATTTATCAACTGCGCGGCAAATATCGGTATCGGATTTTAATCAAATCCGGCAAAAAAGTCGCTTTGCAAAAAATTATTCGCGCGTGGTTGGCACCAATAGCTGTTCCGGCGGCTGTGACCGTCAAAGTCGATATCGACCCGTATTCATTCCTTTAAGTCTAAACAATCTCGAACGTTACGCATGGCACGTACCATAGATGTCATGTAATGGCTGGGATTGCTTTTAAGATACCATCCCATCGGTTCCATGTAAATCAAGCGATATTGATTATCCGTCAAAGCCCGAATGGTTCGTTTTTTCATGCCCGGTTCCACAATTAAACATGTCGGGCTTAACGCGGCAATATCTTCTTTTGCCTTTTGCAATGTTTTCGGGCCGGTTAAATAATCCGTGTCAATGACAAGAGATGTCGACCCTTTTAATCCCATGTAATCAAACATGTATTGGTATCCGTCATGCAAAGACACGACGGTCGGCATCGATTCCGTCGGTTTAACTTTGTATTCTTTCAATGTTTCGATGGCTTTTTGAAACTTTTGCGCATTTTCCCGATACCGTTTTTGGTTTTCGGGGTCAGCTTTGCTTAACACGTCGGCAATATGCCCGACCATCTTTATCGTGTTGTCCGGGTTTAACCAAATATGCACATCTTGCGCGCCTTGCCCCCGAACGGACGGTAAAATCGTCAAATCCGGCGTTTCTTGCATCAACGGCACGGAAAGAACCGATTTCTTGGCGATGTTTTTCAAAGCATTCGGCATAAACGTTTCCATTTCAGGGCCTATCCAGAAAATAACATCCGCTTTGCCGATGCGTTTGGCTTCGCCGGTTTTTAAGTCATACGCATGATGCGATTGTGATGCTTCCTGATTAATCAAAACCGGCATGTCCACATTCATCATCACCGCTGCGACCAATGAATGAACCGGCGGAAAAGTGGCTGCGACATTGATGGCTTGCGCCGGCAAAACCCAACAACATATCCAAAAGAATAAGACAATCCGTTTCATTAATAAACCCTCGTTGCAAAGAAAACCGTTTGGTTATAGAATAGGACAAAACAGCATAAAGGACAAGTACAAATGAAATATATCGATGTCAAGGATGTGTCTTTAACCTTGAATGGAAAGCCGATTTTATCGCATGTGTCGTGTTCGTTTGACAAAGGTCAAATCACGACCATCATCGGCCCGAACGGCGGCGGTAAGACGTCTTTGGTTAAGTTGATTTTAGGCATTTACAAGCCTTCCGACGGTTCGATTTGGGAAAAAAAGCATTTAAAAATCGGATACATGCCGCAACGGTTTCAAGTCGATGCTGTTTTACCGATGACGGTGCGTCGGTTTTTGAAAAAGACAGATTTATTGGCACCGCTCAACGCCGATTATTTAATCGATGCGGATATGGCGGCTTTGTCCGGCGGCGAAATGCAACGCGTGTTATTGGCATATGCGTTGCAAAACAATCCGGATGTGTTGATTTTGGATGAACCGACCGGCGGATTGGACGTAACGGGCGAACAAACGCTGTACACGCATGTTTTGGATTACCAACGGCGAACGGCTTGTTGTTTAATCATGGTGTCACATGATTTGCATTTTGTCATGAAACAAACCCATCAAGTCTTATGTATCAATCATCATATTTGTTGTTCGGGCGCGCCGGAAACAGTTTCGACACATTCGCATTATCATGCTTTGTTCGGGGAACAAGCGCCGTATGTCCACCACCATGACCACACGCACGAAAGGAAAGAAAATGCCTGATTTTTTAATAAACGCGTTTTGGGCAGCACTGGGCGTTGCTTTGTTGGCAGGGCCGCTCGGTTGTTTGATGGTATTTAACCGCGTCGCGTGTTTGGGAGACACGTTAGCACACGGCGCGATTTTAGGTTTGTCTTTAGGCCTGTTGATGAACATGGAACCGATGCTGACGCTGGCGGTCGTAACACTGGGATGGGTCAGTTTGTTGGGCTTTTTGAACAAAGACGGAACCGTTTCAACCGACAGTGCGATGGCTTTTTTAACCCACAGCTCGCTCGCCGTTTCAATTGTGTTGTTTACGTTTGTGCCGCTGGGCGCGCCGAATTTGATGGAAGCGTTCATCGGCAATATTTTAACCGTCGGCCGTGAAGACATTTTGCTGATTTACGCGATGGATGCCGTGTTTGGCGTGATTTTGTTTTGGGGGTGGAAAAAGTGGATATTAATAGCCGTTCATCCGGATTTAGCCGCCGCCCACCACTTAAACGTTCCTTTTTGGCGTCTGTTGTTTTTAATGATAATCGGCTTGTTCATTGCTTTTTCGATTAAAATGATGGGCGCTTTGCTGGTGCCGGCCTTTTTGATTATTCCGGCGTTGGCAGCACGGCCTTTCGCCAAAACACCGGAGCAAATGGCTTTGGGGGCCGGTATCTTGGCCGTCTTATCGGCCGGAGCAGGATTGTATGCTTCCTATGCGTGGGATACGCCGAGCGGCCCCATGATGGTTTGCACGGCTGTTGCTTTTTACGGTGTTTTGATGCTTTTTAAACAAATGTTAAGAATAAAGCAGTTATCCTGTTTAAAAAGGAAACAAAAGGAGACATCATGATTTTTGCACCTAAACCGATTAAACCGACAACACCGGCCGTTCCGACGGCTGAACAACCGGCTCGACCGGCGGCCGTAACACCGACTCAACCGACGGTACCGGTTCAACCGCAAAGCCAGACCGTTCCTCCCGAAACACCGGGATTTGAACCGACGCCACCCAAAAAAATCGATGATGTTTGGTTTTCGGATTTGTACTTCACGCCCGAAAAGGTGGCGTATGTGCGCGACGGGCAATCTCAATTCGGATTAAAAGTGTTTGAAGCGCCGGATTTAATGGACTTTCACAAAGCATTGGAAGAAGGGTTTCAGGGCAATTCCAGTTATTCTTTAACCTACGGCACTTCCATGTACCGAATTGAACGCATTAAAACTGTTACGGGCGTTCATTACACGGCGCGGCGGATGCCTCGTAAAGTCCCGAATATTTATGAACTGGGCATTCCGGAATTGTTGGTCAATCAATTAATTTCTTTAAATACGGCGACCGGTTTGATTTTGTTCTGCGGGCCGACGGGAATGGGGAAAACAACAACAGCGACGGCTTTGTTGAAAACGTTTTTGGAAAATGAAGGCGGCTTTGCATACACGATTGAAGACCCGCCCGAAATGCCGTTAGACGGTGTGTACAAATCCAAAAAGCACGGATTGGGTTTATGCAAACAAACCGAAGTGATTAATCATTGTTGGGATGCCGGATTAAAATCCGCTTTGCGAAGCAAACCCAGATACATTCTGGTGGGCGAAATCCGAACGCCTGAAACGGCCAGCGAATGTTTGCGCGCGGCCACGTCCGGCCACATGGTCATTTCTACCATCCACGCCAATAACTTGGAAGACGGATTAAACGCGTTGATTAAATACGCCACCGCCAGCGGCATGGGCGAAGAATTAGCTGCTGACTTGCTGGCGCGCGGTATTTTGGCTGTTGTTCACCAAACATTGACCGGAACGGTTAAATTATCGCCGCAGTTGCATTATTGCTTTGCGAATCCGGATCCGTTGGAAGCCGATCAAATGCGGATGATTATCCGAGACGGCAAAATCAATTTAGGCACGATGATGGAACAACAACAAGCCAAATTGTTACAAGGCCGTCCGTTGTTTAAAAAGGATTATTAAACGACCTTTCGGATAAAGAACCCCTTTAAAAAACCGTCGCTTTTTTTAATCGAAAAAGCGTCGCCCGGGCGTTTACGCTTCTTTATTCGACAGAATGTGAAAATGCAAATGCGGGACTTCCTGACCGGCACCGGCGCCGACATTTAAAACCACTTTATATCCGGCTTTGACGACATCCAATTGGGCCGCCACTTTTTGCACGTCCTGCATCACATGGTAAACTTCGTTTGCATCCGCTTTTTGCATAAAATCATTCAAATCCGTGTATGCCTTTTTTGGCACGACCAACACGTGTGTCGGCGCTTTGGGACGAATGTCATAAAAAGCCACCACATAGGCGTCTTCGTAAATAAAGTTTGACGGAATGTCGCCACGCAGAATTTTCGCAAATACATTATCAGAATCGTATGCCATTTTAGCCTCCTTGATTGAATGTTTTTGTTATAACGCCTTTTTTATTGCACTTCAACCGAAAAACAGGTATAAAAAAAGAAAATATTAACTTTAAAGGAGAATAAAATGGCAATTGAAAGAACTTTTTCGATTATTAAACCGGATGCAACGGCGCGCAATTTAACGGGCGCGATTAATGCGCGTTTGGAACAAGCCGGCTTACGCATTGTTGCGCAAAAACGCATCCACATGACACAGGCGCAGGCCAAACATTTTTATGCTGTTCACGCGGACAAACCGTTTTATAACGATTTAGTTGATTTTATGTGCTCCGGCCCGGTTGTCGTACAGGTTTTGGAAGGTGAAAACGCGATTGCCAAAAATCGCGAAGTCATGGGTGCGACGAATCCGGAAAATGCTTTGCCCGGCACGATTCGCAAAGACTTCGGCATTGAATTGTCTAAAAACAGCATTCACGGTTCTGATGCTCCGGAAACGGCGGCGGCAGAAATTGCTTATTTCTTCAGCGGGAGCGAAATCGTCGGGTAACATGAAAGCGTTTGGTTTTTTCTTGGGAATTTGTTTATGGGCGTGTCCAGTCATGGCCAATATGTATTTGGTCCGAGACATTCCTGTGGACATAACGGATGAAAATGCCACCATTGCCCGGGAAAAAGCCATCACGGAAGCGCAAGAACGCGGATTTTACCGACTGTTGGAACGGTTGACGTTGCCGTCAGATATGAAAGATTTGCCGGTGTTGACGACCGAAGACATGTTGAATTTGGTTCAGGATTATTCCGTTGCCAATGAAAAGACGTCTTCTGTCCGATACATCGCGGATGTCAGTGTTCAATTCAATCCCGAAGCGATACAGACTTTTTTCCAAGAATATCACGTGCCTTACATCACGTCGCCGGCGGATAAAAGTTTGATTTTTCCGGTTTTCCGGCCGGACAGACAATCGGAAGCTCAATTGTGGCAGGAAGACAATCCATGGTTGCACGTTTGGCAAAATGAGGTGTTAAACAGTGATTTGGTGCCGCTTGTCGTGCCGATTGGCGATTTAACGGACAGAACGTCCGTTTCCGAAGAGTCGTTGTCGGATGAAATGAATTTAGACATTGCGCCGTTGTATCGCCGGTATCAGGCTGTCAGCGCTTTGATTGTCGAAGCCGATGTGAACAAGGATTTGCATCAGGTAAAAATCACCATTCGTCCGTTTCAAAATGAACGGTCTTATGTCGGTGTTATCAGCTTTTTTGAACCGTTAGATGCGCCGCTTCCAACGGTTTTAAAGCGCGCCGGTCATCGGGTTATTCCGATGTTGGAAAAAAAGTGGCGGGAACAAAATGCGGTTCGGTTTGACAATCCGTCGTCTTTGGTAACGGTTGTGCCGATTCAAAATTTAGCCGAATGGATTCAAATTCGCGCACGGTTGGATCAAATTAAATTAATTAAACAATATGTTGTCAAAGCTGTGCGCAAAGACCAAGCGCAAATAGAAATCTTTTTTGCGGGTGATTTGGCGCCGTTTTTGGAAACCGTTAAACGGGAAGGGCTCTTTTTATCTCCGGCTTCGGGCGATTTATGGCAGTTGCGCGATTTAAAAGACGTGCCGGCCGAAGAAATCAAAGCATTCCGTTTACCCAATGCATCACGGTCGCTTGAAACCGAAAATCTGCCGGATTTGACGCCGGCGCAGGGAGATGCCGAAACCGATGTTGTGGATGTTCTTCCAAGCCGTTACCCGACCGAACAGCCGACTATTCCAGTGATGCGCATGGATGAATATCAAGTCATTCCGTCGGTGACTCAACCGGAAAGCGCCGAATTGTTGACATCACCTGCTTCTTATAACGGAGAAACACCATGAACAAAAAAATTTATGCTTTTTGGATAACGCTTTTTCTTTTATTAGCCTTGCTCACATGGGCGTTAAGCGGTATTTTACTGCCGTTTGTTTTAAGCTTTATTTTGGCCTATATTTTAAATCCGTTGGTTGTTAAGTTGACGGCCAAAGGGTGTTCTCGCACTGTCGCATCGGTGTTGGTGATTGCCGGGTTAATTATTGCGATTTTGTTGGCTTTTTTGATTGTGATGCCGGTTTTGGAATCTCAAGTCATCGGCTTTATCCAAAAGATTCCGACCTATGCGGAAGCGTTGTGGAATAAATTGCAACCGTTGTTTGATGCGGTCAAAAACTACGCATCGCCCGAGCAAATCGCAACCGTCAAAGAAACCATGTCAACACAATCGATTTCTTTCTTTAACAAAATCGGCGGCATGTTGTTGGATTTATTCAGTCAAGGCATGGTCTTGTTCAATATCGTGACATTCATCATCATTACGCCGGTCATTACGTTTTATTTGTTAAATGACTGGCCGATTATTGTTGATAAAATACGCGGGCTTATTCCGCAAAAAAAGCTGCCGTTTGTCCAAGAACAAATGCAGGAAATTGATACCACTTTATCGGCCTTTATTCGCGGGCAAGCAATGGTTTGTTTATTTTTGGCTTTGTTTTACGGCATCGGTTTGACGATTATCGGGTTAGATTTAGGCTTTGTTGTCGGCTTTATTTCCGGGATTTTATCGTTTATCCCGTATGTCGGGTCGTTGAGCGGTTTTTTCATCAGCTTGCTGTTGGCGTTTACGCAATCGGCCGGCTGGGGCGTTTTTATCGGCATTTTGTTCGTGTTTGGCATCGGCCAATTTATCGAAGGTTATGTCTTAACGCCGAAATTGGTCGGAGACAAAGTCGGGCTGCATCCGGCGTGGGTTATTTTTGCGTTGTTTGCCGGCGGCTATTTGTTCGGCTTTATGGGCGTTTTGCTGGCTGTGCCGGTGACGGCTGTTTTAGGCGTGATTTTGCGTACGACGATTAAAGCCTACAAAGAAAGTCCTTTTTACAAAGGTACCAAATGACCGTGCAACTGCCGTTTCATTTGCCGTATGCCGTTGCGAAAACGGTTGATGATTTTTTTGTTTCTTCGTGCAATGAAGAGGCTTTTTCATGGATACAAAAACCCTCATGGCCATTTGCAATGGTGCTGTTGACCGGCCCGGAAGGCTGCGGCAAAACGCACATGGCACATATTTTTGCCAAAACGGTTCTGAAAGCCAAAGACTTAAAAGAAACAGACATTCCGTTGTTACCGTCGCGTGCTGTGATTGAAGATATTGACGAGTGTCGGAATGAACCTGTTTTGTTTCACTTGTTTAATTATGCTAAAGAAAGCCAACGGCAGATTTTGTTGACAGCGCGGGCGGTTCCACTTTTCAAGCTGCCAGATTTGAAAACGCGCATGAGCACGGTGCCGGTTATTCCGATTCATGCGCCTGATGATATGGTGATGATGGCTTTGTTATGTAAAGCTTTTACAGACCGCCAAGTCGATGTTGACAGTGATGTTATTACCTATTTGATGACGCATTTGGATAGGTCTTATCAGGCTGTTCATCAAGTGGTAGCGGCCGTCGATACATATGCTTTGTCGAAAAAACGGCGCATTACGATTCCTTTGATTAAAGAAACAATGGCGCGTCTACAGAACGAAACACTGCTTTGAATAAAAGAGTTGACAAAATAAACCAAACGAGATACCCTGAACTATATTTGGGTCAAACAGGAGGTTTTTAATGAGTCCGTTTAATCAAATTCATGTCGTGGATACAGATGCGTTCAACGAAGCGTACAATCCGAAAATTATTCATCAATTTTTGGCGCGCAAATGGATGGTTGCGATGGAAAAACAAATGCCGGAAACAATGCCGGCCGTTGTTCAACACGAAAGCGATCCTGTTTTTGAACAAACGCTTCATACAATGAAACAAATTGTCAGTGAAACGGCGGCATCGGAAAAAATCAATCAAGCATCCGATATTGATGTCCATTTAGCGGCTTTGTTTATGATAAAACATTGGAAATACCGCCAATTGTTTGCTTACGCAATCGGGTGTTCTAATCGATATCACGACGTTGTTCACGAAGAAACGGCTGTGAAGACGCAAAGCCATCATAATATTGCATTGGAACAAAAGATTATTCACGACGCTTTGATTCGCCAAAAATAAAACAAGAGGGCTTGTTTTAAAGAACGAACAGCCAACAGACTGAAAGCCCTTTCTGTTTTGACCGGCAATCTGTGTGATTTTTCGTATTCAAAAGGTTGAGTTTTTTGAAGACGACCCACCCTTTTTCACCGGATGTGACACTCCGGTTCGTCTTTGAACCGCCCATAACCACGCCCCATTATTCCCACCACCCGGCACAGATTTTCCCCACATACGGCCTCAAAAGGACACTTTTTTCCCCAACCTGTTGACGGATTTTGGGGGATGCGGTTTTCTTACGACCTTTTTCCGGAGACCACTCGGATTTTTTGGGGGAATGCGGGCAGATTTTTTATTTTGCTACACTCCCAAAAGAGCCGCCCGCGCCCCCGAAGAATTTCGGGCGGCTCTTTGGGGGAAAGAATTGTGGGGTAAAAAGGGAATGTTATTGGCTGACCCACAAAACCCGCGCCATCCAAGCAACGTCTTGCGGTGCGAACTGGCGGTCCGGATGTGCCGGATTAAGCGATTTTAGTTCAATTTGAGCCGCTGTTTGACGTTTTAATTCCTTAACCATGACTTCGCCGGATTTTGTTTTTAAAACAACTCTGTCCCCTTTGCGTATTTCACTGTCCGGGCTGATAATCAACCGATCGCCTTCACGGTAGACCGGTTCCATACTCGTTCCGCACACTTCCAACGCATACACGGGTTTATGGAACGTCATCGGGCAATCAATCGCATCCCATCCGGCGCTGCCGACCGGAAAACCGGCATCATCAAAATAACCGTCTTTTCCGGCTTGAGCAAAACCCAACAACGGAATCGTCGGTTGAGCCGGCTTCACATCTTGTCCCGTCAGGCGAATAAATTCATCCAAACCGGTGTTTGTGGCTGCTAAAACTTTGTTCAGGCTTTCCATCGATAACCACCGTTTCCGCCCATCCGGCCCAACACGCTTGCTTTTGTTAAAAGCCGTCGGGTCTAATCCCGCTTTTTGCGCCATTGCCGATAAAGACAGCCCTTTTTGAACTGCCAACTGGTCAATGCCTTTCCATATTTCTACATATGACAGATGCATGCTTTTTCCTCTTCTGAAAACTTTCCTGAAATCAATTTACCATAGGAATTTTATTTTGTAAATAGGAAAATAAACCTATTTTTATATTGACAGACTTCCTGACTTGTCGTATATATACTTTGTTCTTGTTTTGTTCTTTAAATAAAGGAGGAAGAGATGATTAAAAAATCAAGCCATCGTGCAGATTACAGACAAAGCGAACCGTTTTTAACGGCAGAGGAAGCATGGATGTGGTGTTGTTGGTGCGAAATGCACAAATATGAGAACGGTTCATCATCCGAGCGGTCGTCTGTCGCGCGTCCATGCGAATCGAGCGATATCTTAATTGTCCTAAAACGATTGGTGACAACCGGTCAATTAAGCCAAGCACATGTCCGTGTTTTATCGAAATTCGGATTGGAACAAGCACCGCCTCATATTGCTTTCGGTGCCGGATTAGAAGAATGCCGATTGTGGCGCGAAGCGTTGTTTGTCATGGAACCGGTTTTGATTCAAAAAGGCATTGTTTACCCGGACGAAGACGATTTTTATGCTTTTTCGTGCTTACAATGTAATTACAAAATGGGGTGTTGACATGATTGGTCCGAAATGCGCCGGCCATCGGCAAACGACCGCTTTAATCGGCTTTGGCGGGCAGCCGACTTTTTGGTGGATGCGCTTTTTGAAAAAAGGATTTTATCATTGCGTCGTCGCGCTGGGAGATGCTTCAAACGGGTGGGTTCTCATCGACCCGCTTGCTCACTACACCGATCTTATTTTAATTACCGACGGCGATTTAAAAGGCTTTTTACATGCCCACGGCTATCGCGTGATTGAAATACCCATTCAAACGCCGCCGCTGCACCGCTTGAAAATCATGCCCTACACGTGCGTGGAAACCGCAAAACGCTTTGTCGGCATTACTGACAGGCGCATATGGACGCCTTATCAATTATATCGGCATCTGTTAAAAATAGGAAAAAAATCCTTGACATAGGAATAAAAGTATGATATAAGAGTCGTTAGTTACCCGGCAGACGTGTATTTAAAGAAAACCCTCTGATGCAAATCAGGGGGTTTTTTATTGGCCGGGACGGGACAGAGTTGAATAAAAGGAAATAAAAGCATGAAAGAAGTCGAAGAATTTGTCGGCATCGACACCAAAGCACCGAAAGTTATTGTTCAAGAAGCGGCGTCGGAAACGGAGCAAGACGACAGTTATCTGGCACGCCGGGCAGGCATGGAAACAGTACAGACATCCATGCGCGGGCTGTTGAATTTAAGAGACGAAGCGCCGAGTCGAAAAACTTTATTGGGAGAATAAAATGAAATCAACACAAGACCTTTATAAGCGGTTTTTAAAAGCCAAAGCGCGTCGCGATTCATTAGAATCCACTTGGCGCGAATGTTATGCCTTTTCTCTGCCGCAGCGCGAGGGCGTTTTCTGTGAAACCGTCAGTCAAACAGACACTTTATTCGATGGGACAGCACCTGACAGTGTGGATCAACTGGCTGCATCGATGTTGTCTGAACTGACACCGGCGTGGAATCGGTGGTTTGATTTGTCGGTCGGCGCGGATTTATACGGAGATGAAGCACGGCAAGCGGCTCAAACGCTTGAAAACATTTCCAACGTGATGCAAGGTCATTTTGACCGGTCTTCTTTTGTGGTTGAATTGCACCAGTGTTTTTTGGATTTGGTAACGGTTGGGACAGCTTGTCTGTTGTTTGAGGAAGAAAAAATCGGCGGGGCTTCCGCCTTTAAATTTACGGCCGTGCCGTTAAGCGAACTGTATGTGGAAGAAGGGCGGACGGGGCGGTTAGACGTGACTTTTCGGCGGCACGCCATGTCATTGGAAGAGTTGCAAAACCGATTTACCAAACGGGATTTGCCGGCGGATTTATGTGAAAAATTAAAAGAGAAAGATGCCAAAGCCGATGTTATCGAAGCGGTCGTTCCGGGCGACAAAGGCGGCTATGATTATCAAGTCTTTGTGTGCGAAGGGGCAGATGACTTGACGGTTTTAAAAGAAGGGCATTTCACTGAATCTCCGTTCATTACATTCAGATGGTTAAAAGCGCCGGGCGAAATTTATGGACGCTCGCCGGTGATGAAAGCTTTGCCGGACATCAAAACGGTCAACAAAGTCGTCGAATTGATTTTGAAAAATGCAACGATTGCTGTCACCGGCATTTGGCAAGCCGAAGACGACGGGGTTTTAAATCCGGCCAATATTCGGTTAACGCCGGGAGCGATTATTCCGAAAGCTGTGGGTTCCAAAGGGTTAACACCGTTGGAAGCGGCCGGCAGTTTCGATGTGTCGCAGTTGGTTTTAAATGATTTAAGATCGCGGATACGCCATGCTTTACTGGTCGATAAATTAGGGCAAATCACGGATCCCAAAATGACGGCAACGGAAGTTTTGGAACGGTCAAACGACATGGTGGAAGTGTTGGGAGCAACGTACAGCCGATTACAAATTGAACTGTTGCATCCATTGATTGAACGAGCAGTCAGTATTTTACGCCGGCGCGGTGAAATTCCGGAAATTTACATTGACGGGCGGATTGTGGATGTCGGTTATCAATCGCCGCTGGCGCGCAAACAAAATACGGATAAAGCCAATAATGCCTTGATATGGTTATCCAGTTTGGGCGCATTGGGGACAGATGCGTATGCTTGTCTGGATATTCCGGCTTTTGTGCGCTGGTTAGGCGAAACGTTGAATGTGCCGATGGAATTGATGAAACCGGCCGAAACACACGTTTTGACGGGAGAAAATACATGAAATCAGGATGGTCTTTTTTAAACGACCGCCCCAGTGATGTTATTTTAGACGAAATGCCGTCGATTGCACGCGCTTTTGCCCGATGCTTTCGCACGAATGAAGGCGACAAGGTGCTGGCATATTTGCAAAAAATGACAAAAGGGCGGGTTTTAACCGCGTCGGCAACAGATGCTGAAATGCGGTATTTGGAAGGCCAGCGTGCGCTCGTCACGCATATCGAAACACTCATCGAGCGCGGGCGCGGGTCGGCTTTATCTTAAACAAAAGGAGAAAATATGGAAAACTTAATGGAAGAAGAAACAAGTTTGGATGCTTTTAAAGGACCGGACGGCCAAGTGGATGCGGCGGCTTTGTCAAAAGCGTACACAATGCTGGCCGAAAAAGTCAAGCACATGGTTCAGGTACCGGATGACACGACGCCGGATGATCAAAGACAAGCTTTTTATCGTGCTATCGGCGTGCCGGAATCGCCCGACCAATATCAGATTACTTGCCAACATCAGCTGTTGTCCAGTGACCCGGAAGTCAATGCGATGCTGTATCAACTGGGCTTTACGAATAAACAAGTGCAGGCCGTTTATGATTTGGCGGCGACGAAAATCCTGCCGATTATCGAGGAATTAGCGGCTGATTACGAATCAGACAAACAACGGGCCGCTTTGGTGCGTCATTTCGGCGGAGAAGAACAATGGAATGCGGTCAGCCGTCAACTGTCCTTGTGGGCGAAACAAAATGTGCCGGAACCCGTTTTAAAAGCGTTGGCCGGCACGTATGAAGGCGTCATGACGCTTTACACCATGATGCAAAACGGTGAACCGGCCGTGATGAATGCAGGTTCTATCCCTGCTGATGTCACGAATGAAGCCGGTTTACAAAAAATGATGATGGATCCGAAGTACTGGAAAGAACAAGACCCGGAGTTGGTTCGCCGCGTGACGGAAGGCTTCCAGCGTCTGTATCCATCCAAGTAAAGTCAAGAAATCTTGGCTTTTTATGTTAACAAAAAGGAGAAATAAATGTCAGAAACAACCAATTCGATTGATCAGTCTTTTATCAAACACTTCCAAGCGGAAGTGGTCAATGCCTACAGCCAAATGGGGTCTAAATTAAAATCGACGGTTCGGTCTAAAAACAATATTAAAGGCGCTTCAACGACTTTCCAAATTATCGGCAAAGGTGTTGCAGCCTCTAAAACACGCAACGGCCAAGTCCCAACCATGAAGCTGTCGCACACGCCCAAAGAATGTACATTAAGCGACTATTACGCCGGTGAATGGGTCGATTCTTTGGATGAATTGAAAGTCGGTCATGATGAACGTAAAGTCGTTGCTCAAGCCGGTGCCTATGCGTTGGGACGCAAAACGGATGAGCTGATTATCAATGCCTTGAAAACAACGACGACAACTGTCGGATCGGCGGCAGCAGCTTTGACAAAAGCCGTGATTTTGGAAGCGTTTACTTTGCTCAACAAAGAAGACGTCCCCGATGACGGTGAACGGTATGCGATTGTCTCGCCGCAAGCGTGGAATCAATTGCTATCCATCGAAGAATTTTCCAGTGCCGATTATGTCGGTGCCAAAACACCGTTTGTTGCCGGATGCGAAAGCCGCAAATGGTTAGGTATTAACTTTATCATGCACACGGGATTGCCGGCGACCGGTTCGGGGGCTACAGCGGCTCATACATGCTTTATTTATCATAAAAATGCAGTCGGGCATGCGGTCGGCATGGATATTAAAACCGATATTACATGGCACGGTGATTATGCGGCGCACTTCGTCAATAACATGATGAGCCAAGGGGCTTGTTTAATTGACCCGAAAGGCGTCATTAAATTTGATGTTTTGGATAAAGCATCTTCATAAAAAACCGATGGGGAGCCGGGATAACCGGCTCCCTTTTTTAAAAGGAGGAAAAAATGGCATCCACTGCGATTGCTTTATGTTCACGCGCGTTGGTTAAAATCGGCGCTCAAGGCATTTCATCTTTTCACGAAGGAACCGCCGAATCAGATGTTGCGCTTTACTTATACACATCCACCCGAGACGCCCTGTTATCCGCGCATCCGTGGCGGTTTGCAACGGCACAGACCAGTCTTGCGCTGTTAGCCGAAGAACCGTTTGCCGATTACCAATATGCGTTTGCTTTGCCGACGGACTTTTTGCGCGCCATATCGTGCGGGTCAGGGCGTCGGGGCTTGGGTGTTGATTATCGGATTCATGAAAACAAATTGCATGCCAATCAAAAACAAATCACGCTGACTTATATTTTCCGTCCCGAAGAAATCAGCTTTCCGCCGTTTTTTGACCAAGCGTTGATTGCCAGATTGGCGGCCGAATTCTGTCTGCCGTTGACCGAAAGCACGTCTCGGGCAGAATACCTGACCAAAGCGGCCGAAGAAGAATTTAAAAACGCGAAACTCATTGATGCGCAACAGGCTATCCCGAGCGCCATTTGGGACTTTCCGCTGATTGGAGTGCGCGGATGAGCCAGATTTTAAATCACAAAACCAATTTCACGTCCGGCGAAGTATCCGAAGACGTGTTGGGGCGGACGGATTTAACATGCTATGATAACGGTGCCAATACATTGAAAAATGTGTTTATCGATGCGATTGGCGGCGTTGAACGGCGTGCCGGTTTGCGCTTGATTGAAAAAATACCAAACGCTCTTCGGTTAATTCCGTTTTCTTTTAATACGGAACAAACGTATTTGTTTGTCGTTTGCCCGAATTTGATTCGGATTTATCGGGCGGAAAATCAAATTGCAACACTGCAAACGCCGTGGGCCGCAGATGATATTCCGTTTTTGAATTGGACGCAAAGTGCCGATACTTTGTTAGTCGTTCATCCGGATTATGCGCCCGTTATGATTACGCGGCAAGTCGGAGAAACTTGGGCTTTGACAAACTGGGTTTATGAAACGTCGGATGACGGGGCGCTTCACCAACCGTATGCGCGGTTTAAAGAGACAACCATCACCTTAAAGCCGTCTCAAACAACCGGAAGCATTTCTTTAAGTGCGTCGGCGGCGGTTTTTGAAACAGGCCATGTCGGCGTTCGGTTTCAATTGCACGGCGGTGAAGTCACGGTAACAAATGTGTTGACGTCGCAAATTGCCGAAGCAACCGTTACGAAAACGTTATCCGGGACATCGGCAACGACTGAATGGAAAGAAGCGGCTTTTTCCCCCGTACACGGGTATCCGACCAGTGTTACGTTTTTCCAAAGCCGGTTAGTCATTGGCGGGTCTCGGGATTTACCGAACCGATTATGGTTATCCAAAACGTCGCGGATAATGAACTTTGATTTGGGCAGCGGCAATGATGACGAAGCGATTGAATTTTCCATTTTGTCCGACCAAGTCAATGCTATTCGCGCCGTTGTGCCGGGACGACATTTACAAGTCTTTACATCGGGTGCGGAATGGATGGTTTCAGGCGATCCGTTAACGCCGACAAACATTCAATTAAAGCGCCAAACATTGGTCGGTTCACCGCTTTATGCCAGCGTCCCGCCGATAGATGTTTCGGGTGCTACTTTGTTTGTCGCCGGTTCCGGCCGCGAAGTGCGTGAGTTTTTGTTTCAAGACATTGAACAAGCGTATCAAGCCAAAAACGTGTCTTTGTTATCGTCTCATTTAATTCGGTACCCGATAGACATGGCCTATGATGCCGGTCGTCGGATTGTCTATGTGGTGATGAATGACGGCACGATGGCGACGTTGACCAATTATCGCACGGAAAACGTGTTGGCTTGGAGTCATCAGGAAACACAAGGCTTCTTCTTGGCGGCGTGTGTGGTCGGAAATGATGTTTTTGTTTTGACCAAACGCGGTAATGATATTTGCCTTGAAACATTTGATGACACGGTATCAACGGACTGTGCTTTATTGGGCGAAGACACCGAAAGCACGCATGAGTTGTGGTCTGGAATGTCTCCGTTAATGGGTAAAACCGTCAAGATTGTGGCTGACGGAATTGTTGTTCCGGATGTAACCATTGACAGTGATTATTTAACGGTGCCGTTTGCCTGTCAAAAAATCGAAGTCGGATTAGGCTTTACACATGAAATCGTTCCGCTGCCGCCGGTTTCCACAGACATCGGAGCAGGCCCGTTAAAAGCCGTTCGCTTGATTCAGGCACGGTTTCGGGTGGTGCGTACCGGATCCGTAGAAGTCGATGTCGGCAACGGGTTACAGGAAGTCATGATTCCGAAATTCTCCGGTGATTTTTTGCTGGACAAAGACCAAGAAGCCAAAACCAAAGATATTTGTGTCCGAGCGCTCGGTTGGGTGCGGGACGGCATGACACCGCTGTGGCGGATTAAAAGCGATAAACCGAAACCCTGCAAAATCGTTTCGGTGACAACAGAAATGAAAGTGAGTGATTAAATGAGCAGTTTAGAATCAGTCGTTCAAAAAACATTAGGCATCGGCATTGATAAAACCGAAGCCAATGCCATTAAAAGCAATGCTTTGGCCGAACAACAGGCCAATAACAATCTGCTGGCACAGCAAATCAGTGCCCAGCGTGCAAGAATGGGCGCTTTAGGGATTGATCCGGATTCGGGTTCCAGTGCTGCCGTCATTCAAAATCTGACCAAAGAAACAAATGCCCAGAATCAGCAGATTGCTTCTTCGGCGAACCAGAAAATCAAAGCTAACCTGAATGCGCAAAGCAAGCAGAATTTAAAAAGCCTGATTAACGGCAGTGCCGAAGTCGGTGCCGCTATGCTGGCATAAAAGGAAGAACCGATGGCCGAAGATTTTAAAAAATTTCAAAAACGGCTGCATCGCCGGCTGCCGGAGCAAATGAAAGCGGTGTGGCAGGATTATTTGGCTTTTTGCCAATGCCCCGTGCCGGATGACGCCAAAGCTTTTTCGGCACATCAACAGGCTTGTAAAAATGCTTTGGCGCATTTGCTGATTTTAATGAAACTGGGGGCTTTTCCCGAAACGGAAGCCGGCCCTTCGGCACAGGAAACCGAGTGGATTCAAGCCGCTCGGGCCGCTATTGCCGAAACTGAGGAGAAAGAGGATGACTGTTGATTTGACGGAATTTGTTTGGATTTGGAATAAAACCCAAAATTTAACAACCCCGCCGCATCACCGGCGCATCTGTCGGTTTTTAAAAGACGCTTGGGAAAATCGGCAGCCCGCTTTATTGATGGCTTTTCGTAATTCGGGAAAATCGACGTTGGTCGGGTTGTTTTGCGCGTGGGTGTTAAAACAAAATCCCGATATACGGATTTTAATTATGTCAGCGGATTATGAATTGGCGAAAAAAATGGTGCGCAACATCAAACGCATTATTGAACGCCATCCGTTGACGCGCCTGTTAAAACCGCCGCAAAAAGACCAGTGGGCTTCCGACCGGTTTACGGTTTGTCGGACTCGGGAATTACGAGACCCGTCTGTATTGGCGCGCGGATTAGGGGCTAATATCACCGGATGCCGAGCGGATTTAATTGTGTGTGATGATGTGGAAGTGCCTAAAACGTGTGAGACGCCGACCAAACGAGACGACTTGCGGCAAAAACTGTCCGAGTTGGATTTTGTTTTAGCCCCGGGCGGTATGACGCTTTTTGTCGGAACCCCGCATGCGTATGAAACGATTTATGATACCGGGAATGGCGGATTTTTGGCCGGCTTTGATATGTTAAAGCTGCCGATTTACAAAAATAACGGCGATTCGTGGTGGCCGGAGCGGTTTTCAAAAGCGCGAATAGAGTCTATTCGCAAACGATCAGGCCCGGCTAAATTTGCCAGCCAAATGTTGTTACAGCCTTGCCGATTAACGGACGGTCGGTTGGATGTACAAAAATTGTGTTGGTACACGGGCGCTTTGGATTACCGGGAAACCAACCAAACGGCTCAATTAAAAATTAACGGGACGCGGATGGTCGGCGCATCTTGTTTTTGGGATCCGTCTTTCGGCAAAAAAGAACAAGGCGATGCCAGTGTCATTGCTTGTGTTTTTCAAGACGATGCCGGATTTTATTACTTGCACGACGTGCGGTATTTAACCGTAGATGATACGGACGTTTCGGCCGCTGATCAATGCCAACAAGTGGTTGATTTTGTTCAAGCGAACCACTTGCCGGCGGTTCAAGTGGAAACAAACGGACTGGGCAAGTTTTTGCCCGAAATTTTAAAACAAACGTTTCGTCGGCACCGGTTACGCTGCGCTGTGCTGACTCAAACATCCAAAACGCAAAAAGACCAGCGGATTTTGGATGCTTTTGATGTTTTATTAGCCAACCGCGCGCTGAAAGTTCATGAACGCGTCAAGCAAACGGCGCTTTATCGGGAAATGCAAGAATGGATACCGGGTGGCGGCGGGCATGATGACGGCGTCGATGCGGTTGCCGGGTGTTTGTTAAGCGCCCCTGTTCGACTGCCTAAAACGGTTTACCAACCGATTGCAAAACCGGATTGGCGATTTTTTAAGGAGGAATAACCATGTGTACATTGCAAGAACGTCAAGATGAAATAGATGTCTTGGCACGCACGCTTTACGGAGAAGCGCGCGGCGAAGGATTAACCGGCATTGAAGCGGTCGCAAACGTCATTATGAACCGTGTTCAAATTGCGCGGGAAAAAGGCGGTTATTGGTGGGGGACTTCCGTCAAGGACGTGTGTTTAAAACCGTTTCAATTTTCATGTTGGAACCCGGATGATGCCAACTTTGACGTCATTCAATCCATCACGCCGACCGATTCGGTTTTTTATGTTTGCCGACATGTTGCGATGCGGGCGGTTCGAGGGACGTTAAAAGATTCAACCGGCGGTGCGACGCATTATCATACGTTATCCGTGAATCCGGCTTGGGCGCGGCATTTGATACCGTGTGCGCAAATCGGTAACCACTTATTTTACCGCGAGGTCATTTAATGCTGGATATGGAAATCGGGAAACTCATCGCGCGGTTGGATGCCGTTCAGCAAGATATTTCGGACATGAAAACACAAATAGACTTGTTGCGTCGGCAAGTTGCCGTCCTGCCGGCGGACTTACAAAAAGAAACCGAAAAACGATTTATGACGCGAATTGAACTGATGCCGATTAAAAATGCGCTGTCCATGATGGTGTTGACGACGTTAAGCGCGATTTGCATGGGATTGGTTCAAGTCTTTTTTAATTTATTTTAACCCGTCCGAAAAAGTCGGACAAATATCAATCTGTGGAAAGGAGAAAAAATGCTTACATTTATCATGACTCATTTAGACGACATTTTAGTCGCTATTTCAGCCGTTGTAGCTGCGGCCAGTGCTGTTTGTGCGTTGACGCCGACGCCGAAAGACGATGCTTTTTGCCAAAAAATTCGCTCGTTTTTAGACGTTTTGGCCTTGAACGTCGGTCAAGCGCGCAAAAATGGTTAAAGATTTTTTCATGACCTTGCTTCAAAAAGTGTGTTTTTGGGGGTTGGTCAAAGCTTATTTTGAAACGCATGCCGAAAATAAAGCATTAAAACAACACGTAAAGAGACAGCAACATGATTTGGAAGTGGCCAGTTTACCTTGTTATCGGTGGGAGCATCTTATTGACCGGCTGTAGTCAGAAAGGGCAGCTTTGCAGCTGCCCTCCCTTTCCGGAACCGCATCCCTTGATGAAACAAGAGTTACAGTCCGTGGATGATGAACATTATCCCTATTTCGTCGATTGGATGAACCGACTTTACAAACTAAAACGCCAATTGGAGGAAAGGAGAGTGGCCTTTTAGTTTTTTTGTTCGGGAATGTCCTCATCCGAAAAGCTTAACATCGCGAGGTAAAGTTTTCTCACCATGTCTTCAGACAATCCGGTCAACTGAACGCCTGCCTGAATCATGACCGGCGTCGGATGCGCAGGGACAATTTTTAATCCCTCTTCCTGTAACAGATCCAATACGTTTAAGGATTCTAACAAATCCTCGGACAAGATGTCTTTCATGATGCATTCCTCTTCTTTACCAGAATACCTCTTTTTTTACCAAAAAGAAAGATAGAAAAAAGCATATCGTCTTTTTGGTTATTTTTCAACAGGTTCGTTTTTTTCATTCTCACTTCCGTCCGGATCCGTATAGGCCGCCAAAGATTTGACCAAGTCAAATACTTTTTTCGCCATATTCCGATCGCTGATTCGATAGTAAGCCCGAACCAATTCCAACGTTTCCCGGCGATTCATCGGGTCTCCGTCCAAAGACATAATCGATTCTTCTAAACCTTCGACATGTTCATTGCGATTGATATGTCGCGGGCTTAATTGTTCAATGTCTTCGTTAATCCCTTCATAGAAAAATTCAATCGGCGTATTCAGCACTTTGCTGATGTCCCATAACCGGCTGGCGCCGATTCGGTTCATACCCCGCTCGTATTTTTGCACTTGCTGAAAGGTTAAACCCAGTTCTTCACCTAATTTTTCCTGACTCATACCCAATAACGTCCGTCTCATCCGAACGCGGTTGCCGACGTGAATGTCTATGGGGTTTGGGGCGCCGTCAACACGGCCTCTTAATGATTTTTTCTTGTTCATCGGTTCCCTTTTCGTACTGTTTTTTACATACATCTTTCGAATACGTTACTATACTAATAAAGCATAAAAAAATAATAAGGTCAATTAATAATTGTATTTTTCGCTCGATTTTTTAGCATATATGCTTTCGAATAGGTCTTAAAAAGGCTTCAAAATTCGAAATAATCTTTATAATTCAACGTGTTAAAATTTTTAAAAATTTTTTGATTTTTTTTAAATTTTTTTGAAAAAAGAGGGAAAAAAGGTAAAAAAATCGTCCAACCGGAACGCCATTTTATGAAGTTGACCGGGAAAAGAAACGACGCGAGCCGCATATTTTAGTGTTCTTTTTTGGAACGAAAACGGAACATACCGACAAACCAACTGATAACCGCCGCCAAAAGGGCTAATCCGTTGCGGTAAAATGTGTAAAACGGCGGTGTTGTTTTTTGCGGAACAGCGCTGTCCAGCACGCCTTTGACGCCAAGCGGCAGGCTTTTGACGAGTCGCCCGTACGGATCAATGACGGCGCTGATACCTGAACCGGCTGCGCGAACAACGGGTAACCCCTCTTCCACTGCGCGCAATTGTGCCGCCGCCAAGTGCTGATATGGCCCGGCGCTATTCCCGTACCAACCGTCATTTGTGACGTTAATCAGCCAATCCGGTCGGTGTTTTTCATCAACGACTCGACCCGGAAAAATAATTTCATAGCACACCAACAATCCGGCTGGGGGCGCACCGGGAATCCGAATCGTTCGCGGGCCGGAACCAGCTTTGAAATCCGACGCGATGGGAACCAGCTTTTCCATCGGCAGGATGTTTCTGAAAGGCACATATTCACCGAACGGCACCAAATGAGATTTATCATAATAAGAAACGATTTGTCCGACATCGTTCAAAACCAATACGCTGTTGCTTAAATGCGTTTCATCGACGCGGCGCAAAGAACCGGTAATCAACGTTTCTTCCTGATGCAACGCGCTGATGGTCATGGCACGGGCGGCATCGTCTTGGTTTAAAATAAAGGGTGTCGCGGCTTCTGACCAAATGACATGCGTGACCGCATCGGCGCCTTTTGATTTAGACAACCGAATGTGTTGCATTAAATTCTCTTCGGCCGAATCGGCATCCCACTTGAGTGTTTGGGGAATGCTGGGCTGAACCAACCGAACGGTGACGCCCCAAATGATGGCTTTTTCTGCTGTTGCTAATCGAATCGCGCCGGCGCCGGTCACAAGCACAAAAGAAATGGCCAACGCGCCGAAAGACAACCATCGTTTTTGAACCAGGAAAAGCGGGCTGCAAAACCAAAAAACGCTGATAAACGTCAACCCGAACACGCCGCCGACAGCAGCACTTTGCAACACGGGCGGAAAAGCCGTCCAAACAGCCCCGAGTGTATTCCACGGAAAGCCCGTGAAAATCCAACTGCGCACCCATTCCAATATCGTTAAAGCGCCGGCAAAAGCGCACAAGCGCCCCCATCCGGGCGTAGCTTTGCAACAAAGAAGCGTGGCACTGCCATAAAACACGCCGAATAAAAGGCCAAATCCCAGCGGCACCAACGGTACAGCCCATCCGAAGGTATCTGCGTCCAAGAAAAGGGCGTTTGTCACCCAAAACAATGAACAAGCGCCTAACCCGAATCCGAAACAAAATCCGGTCATGAAAAATTGTTTTTTGGTCACGCATCGGTTTAACGCACCGAATAACGTGCTGAATGTCACGCATAACACGAAAATCCATGACCAAGGTTGAAATCCGACGGCGGACAGGCCGCCCATCATCAAAAGAAGCATGTACATGTATCGAGGCATCTTTATTCCTTTTTGAACGCTGTTTTCACCATAGCCCGCCCACAGATGAAAGTAAAGTTATTTGGTTTTCATGACTTTGACAAAGCCCAACAAAGCTGTGACGGCGGCCGGTGTCATGCCGGGCAATCGAGCGGCTGCACCGATGGTTTCCGGTCGGGCGCGTTCCAATCGTGTGCGCACTTCAATGGACAGCCCGCCGATTTGACTGTAATCCAAATCCGGTGGGATTTTTAAAGCTTCATCTCGCTGAACGGCATGAATATCCGCTTCCTGACGCGATAAATATCCTTGATATTTGCCCTCAATTGCCATTTGTTCAGACACATCCGCCCGCACGTCGGCCAAAGCCGGGTGCAATCGTATCAATTCATTCCATGTGACATCCGGATAGCTTAACAAATCAAAAGCCGTGCGGCGGCCGCTGTCACTGTTGACATTTAATCCGGCACGAATCAATTCTTTGGGCGCGAACGACATTTCTTTTAACGTTTGTTTGGTTTGAACATAAGCCGCTTTTTTGGCTTCAAAGGCTTTTTGGCGCACCGACCCCACGCATCCCAGCCGAATCCCTTCCGGTGTCAGCCGTAAATCGGCATTATCCGCCCGCATCGTCAGCCGGTATTCGGCACGCGACGTAAACAATCGATATGGTTCGTCTACGCCGTAAGTCGTAATGTCGTCAATCATCACACCGATATAGCTGGTTGTGCGGTCTAAAACCAATTCATCCGTTGACCCGCTTGCCCGCAATGCCGCATTAACGCCGGCGACAACCCCTTGACCGGCCGCTTCTTCGTACCCGGTTGTGCCGTTGATTTGACCAGCCAGAAATAAATTTTTGACTTTTTTGGTTTCCAACGTGCGTTTTAATTCACGCGGATCAACATAATCGTATTCAATCGCGTACGCATACCGGATAACGCGCACGTTTTGCAATCCCGGAATCGTTCGTAAAAAAGCGTCTTGGACATCCACAGGCAAAGATGTTGAAATACCGTTCGGGTAAATGGACGGCCCGTTTCGCGTTTCGGGTTCCAAGAAAATGTGGTGGCTGTCCCGGCCTTTAAATCGCATCAATTTGTCTTCAATGCTGGGGCAATAGCGCGGGCCAATCGACTTGATTTGTCCGGAATACATCGGCGCACGGGAAATATTGGCCATGATAATCGCATGCGTTTCGGGCGTCGTGTGTGTCAAAAAGCACGGCACTTGTTCTTGTGTTATCGCGGTTGTCAGATACGAAAACGGTTGCGGCACGGCATCACCCGGTTGTTCGGTTGTTTGCGACCAATCAATGCTGCCACGCTCTAACCGCGCCGGCGTTCCGGTTTTTAACCGACCCATCGTTAATCCCAGTGCTTTTAAATCCGGCGAGATGCCTGTGCAAGCAATGTCGCCCCACCGCCCGCCGATAGTTTTGGTTTCGCCTTGATGCATCAACCCATTCAAAAAGGTTCCTGTTGTAATTACAATGGAATTACATGTTAAGGTCTGTCCATCTGCCAGTTTAACGCCGAAAACGGTCTTTTTATCTGCATCAAACATCAGGCCTTCGCAAGCGGATTCAATAACCGTTAAATTCGGATAATTCAAAAGCGTTTCTTGCATCACGCGTTGATAGACGTCTTTATCTGCCTGTGCTCTGGGTCCTTGAACGGCGGGCCCTTTGGACAAGTTCAACATCCGAAATTGTAAACCGGCCGCGTCAATCACACGCCCCATCACACCGTCCAAAGCATCTACTTCGCGAACAACCGTGCCTTTTCCTAACCCGCCAATCGCCGGATTACAGGACATATCCCCGATTGACTTGATTTTATGCGTGATGAGCGCTGTTTTGGCACCCACACGTGCGGCGGCGGTACAGGCTTCACACCCGGCATGTCCGCCTCCGACAACAATGACATCATAATCCATTTGCATCTTCCTTTATTCGTTGGATGCCGTTATATCAGAAAAAAGTCCTTTTTTCAATTGTGTTTTACGCTTATTCCCGCGTTTTCGTTAAAGCCAGCGTCGCAGTCCGTTCCGCTTGAACGGCTTTGACGGCCTCGTCAAAATCAGCCAGCGCTTGAGCCGCCAACGCGTAATCCGTTTGTGCCGCCGTTGTGCGTTTGACTGCGGCATTGGTTCCGTGTTGAACGACCGTTGCCCGCAACGAAGTCATTAACCCTTGCCGGTGTGCAAAATGGGCTTGGTCTTCCAACGCTTGCGTGTACGGGAGCGCCGCCGCCATCATAACGTTGGTTTTGAAATCAGCCCCCGGCACGTTGGAATCGGCCGCTTTGGTATCCCGATAGTGCTGAACGGTTTGCGTCATGTCTGTCAGAATAGCCGGCGAAACAAAAGCCGCATTGCCGCGCATCAGCGGGTGTGCCAATTCCGAAGCCAAATGAATGCCTTGCCCGGCGCCCATCAGGCTTTCGGCCACTCTATGACCGACCGCTTCTGCCGGATAAGCCGCATAACCGGCAATCCCGGCACGCCCTACAAATCCCCATAAACTGATATCGTCGGCTGTTTTGGGTGAAACCAAAGAGGCTATCTTTTCCGCCGGCGTCACAAGGCTTGTCGTGGCAACAGACAACGTGCTGTCCACGGATTGGCGGCCGACGGCCGTTGTTGTATGGACGGCGTTCATCGTGACATTCCCGGCTTCGGTCAACACATCGCCGACACTGCCGGCAACCGTTTGTGTCATATCCGCCGCTAAATTCAAGCCGGCTTCTTTGGGATTGCGTGTCGCGGTGGCAGCGGTTTGCAACGTGTTTTTCAATGTGTTCGACGTTGTCCGAAGCGCCGAGTCGGTTAAACGTCCCGTACTGCCGGCCACGTTTCCGGTTAATTCCAACGCTTCGCCGACAACCGTTCCGACCAACGGTGCCACAATTCGGTCGCCTGTTTTTTCGGATACGGTATGCAGACCGTCTTTCACCCATTGCCCGGCGGTGTTGAACCCTTTTTCAACGAAAGTCAAAGGCGTGGTCACCACATCGCTCACGACTTGGACCCCTTTATCCAGCCCTTGTGTCACCGTTTGCGTCCCGCGTTCAACAGCGTTCGGCAGACGGCTTTCGGCGACTTCCAATCGTTTTTGTAAAAAAGCCCGATGTGTGTTGATTTCTTTGGGTGTCATCAGGCGGACTTGTTCTTTTAACGGCAAGTCGCGCGGCGCCCTGTTTTTAAACAGGGGATGATTGACTTTTTCTTCTTCGGTTATTTCGGGCGCATGCGTTGCCATCACGCTGGCATAGGCTTGTTCTGCTTTGTTAAAGCCGGCCGCATCGATTTTACCCGCCCCGAAATCCGCAAAAGCTTGGTCATAGGCTTTTTGCGCCTGTACCAAGATGTCTTGTGTTGCTTTATCCGGTGTTTCGTGAGCGTTAGATGCCAATGGCGCCCCGATTGCCGCCGCCATCAAAGCACCATATGAAATGGTTCGTAAAAAAGCTTGTTTAAACCGCATGTCCCGCTCCTTTTTTCAAAAATCATTCTTTTATTATAGCACGAAAAAAGGCGCTTTAAAAGCATCTATTTTCCGATGCAAAAGGTGCTGAAAATAATGTCAAACAGCTCGGACACCTGAACGCGGCCCGTGATTTTGCCCAGGGCGTTGGCAGCCAGCCGTAAATCTTCGGCCTGCAACTCCAGCGCCGGCGCCGTCAAAGACCGTTTTAAGGACGCTAAACAATCGGTCAAAGCCGTTTTATACCGCTCGCGGGTTAACATGACTTCCGACCCGTTGCCCATAACATCAACGACCACTTGCGTGATGTGGTTCCACAAAGCGTCTAATCCGTCACTCGATGGCGCACACAAACAAATACCGTCCAACGGTTGAGAAACCAAATCGCATTTATTCCAAACCACAATGTGGTGCGGATTTTCGGCCAATGCTTGCCGAGTCGTCGCGTCTATCTGCGGATAATCCCGCGCATCGCCGACGGCAATGACAAAATCGGCTTCCCGAATACGGTTTAAAGCCCGCTGAATCCCAATGCCTTCGATTTCTTCGGTTGTTTCGCGCAATCCCGCCGTATCCGCCAAAATCACCGGATAACCAGCCACGTCCATGGATACTTCCACAATGTCTCGTGTCGTTCCGGCCGTCGAGGAAACAATCGCGACATCTCGTTTGGCCAATTGATTCATTAAACTGGATTTTCCGACATTCGGCGCACCGACCAATACGATGGAAAAACCGTCTTTCAGCCGCTTTCCGCGCCCTTTGTCATCCAGATGCTGTTCCAATTGTGTAATTACATTGTAAGTCCGATTTCGGATGTCGTCCAGTTGGGAATCGGGGATTTCTTCTTCCGGAAAATCAATGTAAGCTTCCATCAAAGCCAATGCTTGCACCAATTCATTTCGCCAGCCGTCATAAATCTTTTGCAAAGCGCCGCCCATTTGTCGCACAGCCCATCGGCGTTGTGCTTGCGTATCGGCGTGGATTAAATCAATTAAGCCTTCTGCCGCTGTTAAATCCATTTTTTGATTGTACACGGCGCGTTTGGTAAATTCGCCGGGTTCTGCCATTCGGCAAGTTGGTTGGGTACTTAAAACTGCCAAAATTTCCTTTAAAACCGCCCGAGACCCGTGACATTGAATTTCGGCAACGTCTTCGCCGGTAAAGCTGTTCGGGCCTTTGAAAAACAAAACAACTGCTTCGTCAATTTTGTCGCCGTCCGGTGTAAAGACGCCCGAAAAAGCGGCATAACGCGGTTTCGGGTCATTCATGTGACACACTGATTTCAACACATCCCGGACAGCCGGCCCGGAAAGGCGAATAACGGCTATACCGGCTTGGCCGGCTGCCGTCGAAGGGGCAAAAATCGTATCCATGACAAGTCTCCTGTTAAAACGGGCCGGCATTTGCCGGTTTCACCCAATAATACCATGCCGTCACGATGAGCGTCAGAACAATCCAATACACAATTTGAAATTCGCGCGGCGTTTTGGCAAAAACCCACACTGCCGCGCCCATAAACAAACCCAATCCTATCCGTGCCCAAAGGCTTTGCAGGTACAAAAAAATCTGCATGCCCGTAAAACCGATGCCGGCGGCCCAGAAAAAGACCCATTTTTGCATGATTAGCTGTTCATCGATTCAAAAAAGTCGTGATTGTTTTTGGTAATCTTTAACTTTTCAATTAAAAATTCCATCGCATCGGTGACGCCCATCGGCATCAAAACGCGCCGCAACATCCACATTTTCGGCAGTTCGTTTTTATCAACCAACAATTCTTCTTTCCGAGTCCCGGACTTGGTGATATCAATTGCCGGGAAAATGCGCTTATCCGACACTTTGCGATCCAAAATAATTTCGCTGTTGCCGGTGCCTTTGAATTCTTCGAAAATCACTTCGTCCATGCGCGATCCCGTGTCAATCAAAGCCGTTCCGAAAATCGTCAAAGAACCGCCTTCTTCGATGTTACGCGCTGCCCCGAAAAAGCGTTTCGGCTTTTGCAAAGCATTCGCATCCACCCCACCGGTCAACACTTTGCCGGAAGACGGAATCACCGTGTTGTACGCCCGCGCCAATCGTGTAATCGAATCCAACAAAATCACAACGTCTTTTTTATGTTCAACCAATCGTTTTGCCTTTTCAATCACCATTTCAGCCACTTGCACATGGCGTGAAGCCGGTTCATCAAACGTCGATGAAATCACTTCGCCTTTCACGGAACGAATCATATCCGTGACTTCTTCGGGACGTTCGTCAATCAATAACATAATCAAATAGACTTCCGGGTGGTTGGCCGTAATGGCATGCGCAATGTTTTGCAACATCACTGTTTTCCCGGTGCGCGGCGGCGCCACAATTAAACTGCGTTGGCCTTTGCCTTGCGGACAAATCAAATCAATGATGCGCGCTGTGTAATCTTTGCGTTCGCCGGTTTGCGGAATATCGCTTTCCATTTTTAATTTTTCGTTCGGATACAACGGCGTTAAGTTATCAAAATTCACGCGATAACGTAATTCTTCCGGATCCACATGATTGACTTTGTTGATTTTAGACATCGCAAAGTACCGTTCACCGTCTTTCGGCGCGCGGATTTCGCCTTCAATCGTATCGCCGGTGCGCAACCCGAACCGTTTGATTTGATTCGGTGCCACATAAATATCATCCGGCCCGGCCAAATAATTGGCTTGAGCCGACCGCAAAAAGCCAAATCCGTCCGATAAAACTTCCAACACACCGTCACCGAACAACGTTGTTTCCGTCGCCGCAATTTGTTTTAAAATCGCAAACATCAAATCTTGGGTTTTCAACGTCGGCGCATTGTCAATGCCGAGTTCTTCCGCATAGGCCAGTAATTCTGCCGGTGTTTTTTTCTTCAGTTCTTGTAAGTGCATGATATATCCTTGATTTTTTGTGGGAAATTTTTGATAAAAGCGAATGCTTGCTTTGAAATATAAGCGGTTTTGAAGAAGATGTCAAGCAAAAACAGGCCGCCTCGTTTGAAGCGGCTCGATGTTATGACCACTGATTAAAATGAACTTTTTTGGAATCGTACCGTTCAGTCGGCGTACCGACAGGATTTGCCGGAATACCGACGACAATCAAAGCCATCGGTAAGACATTTTCCGGTAAATGAAGCAGTTTCGCAAATGTTTGCATCCGTGCTTCGTCCGGATAAACACCGCACCAACAAGCGCCTAACCCCATTCCGTGCGCCGCCAACAACACATTCTGGCCGGCCAACAAAGGATCGACTTTCCAATATTCTTCATAGCTGTCCGCGCGATTGCCGCAAACCATAATTGCTGTACCGGCTTCTTTGGCAAAAGCCGCATATGGATGCAAGGATTGAATTTTCTCCAACACATCCGGTTTATCAATCACCACGAAAGACCAAGGCTGTTTATTCATAGCCGATGGCGCCTGCATAGCTGCTTTTAACAAATCTGTTAACTCTTGTTTTGACATTTTTTCCTGCGTCCGATAGCTGCGGACAGACCGACGCGTCAAAATTCCTTGCATTAAATCCATGATATGACCTCCCTTTTGTTTAAAGATAAGCTTATTTTGAAAAACATGCAAGTTCTGCCTTGATTTTTAACTGAAAATAAGGCATAAAGATAAAAAATAAAGGATGAAAAAATGGTTGAAAAAATGGATTTGACACCGTTGCGCGGAATGCGCGACTTTTTCCCCAAAGATTGGGTGTTTCGGAAAAAATTATTAAAAGCGTTTGAAGCGGCTTCGGAAAAATGCGGCTTTTTGCGTTATGACACATGCGTCGTCGATGCGTACGAATTGTTTGAACGCAAATCCGGCGAAGAAATTTCAGACCAAATTTATGATTTCCATGATAAATCTGACCGCCACATTGCGTTGCGGCCTGAAATTACGCCGACGATGGTCCGGCTTTATACGGCTGATAAAGAAAATTTACCGTATCCGGCCAAAATTTGGTCTTTCGGGCAATGTTTCCGGTATGAACGCCCGACCAAAGGCCGCTATCGCGAACATTACCAATGGAACATTGATATCATGGGCGAAAAAAGCGTGTCGGCAGAAGCGTGGATTTTATACACGGCTGTGCAGGTCATGAATGAACTGGGGTTTGATGCGACTGATTTTCGTATTCGGGTGTCCAGTCGGGCTTTATTGTCCGGTTATTTGACAAAGCTGGGCGTTGATGAAGCCGTGCATGCGCCGCTGATGACGTTGATTGATAAAAAGGAAAAAGTGGATGCCGGGTGGCTCAAAGAAGAAATGGGCAATCTGGGATTATCCGAAACGCAAATTGACACGCTGTTTCAATTGCTGGATTTGCATGATTTGGCCGAAATTGAACACTTAACAGGGCCGTCGGAAGATGTTCAACAACTTAAAGATTTGTTGCGTTATGCAAAGGCTTTGGGATATGCCGACTATATCCAAATTGACCCGTCGATTATTCGCGGGTTGGCTTATTATACCGGCATCGTGTTTGAAGCATTTGATAACAAAAACCAATTCCGGGCTTTGTTTGGCGGCGGGCGGTATGACAATTTGTTCACGCGCATGACAGGCAAAGACATTCCGGCATGCGGAATGGGCTTTGGCGACGGCGTTATTCGTGAATTGTATGAGGCAAAATTCGGAGAATCGACCGGATTTACCTCTGTTCCGTTTTATGTCGGTTATTTCGACGCTTCGTTGCAAGAACCGGCCATGACTTTGATACGGCAGCTGAATGCATTCGGATTTGACGGCGATTTGGCGTTAAGCCCGCAAAATCCCAAGAAATTTTTCACCGCAGCCAACAAACGGCGCGCTCAAGCGGCTGTTTATGTTGCGCCGGAAGAATATGCACGAGGCGAAGTCGTGTTTAAGAACATGGAAACAGGGGCTCAAACGGTTTTATCCTTGACCGAATTAACAGCAGACCAAGTTTCGGCCGTTTTGTCAATCTGATAAAAAACAGGATGGGAAAGACGCGGGGAAGTCTTTGATGAATTGTTACCCTGCATCCCAAAAGAGCAGGCGGATTTTTGTTTTACCTGTATTTCTCCGAGAGCCGCCCGAAATTTTTCGGGGGCGCGGGCGGCTCTCGGGAAAAGAAAGGACGACATCTATTCAAACACGATACGCACGGATTTGCCGTAAATGCTCGCCAACAAGCATATCATATAAAATGACAACCCATGTCGACCGACTTCTATTCTGTCCAATGTATCAACAGAACTTTCCGTTAAATAAGATAATTCCGATAACGTCAGACCCTTTTCCTTACGCAAATGATGCAAAGCGTGTATTGCTGCCGCTTTTACATCGGTTTCGATTTGTGATGCTTGACGCATATATGTTTTGGCTTCTTTATTCATTTTCAAAACTCCTTTTTTGTAGTGAAACAAAACCCACCTTGATGACAAGGTGGGGGAGTTCGAAAAACCGCTAGTTACGGCGTCCTTATTCAATATATTCGGACACTCCCCCAATATTGGAGGAACGTTTAACTAGAGGGATTTTCGAATCCCATCACCGGCACATCCGATGACATACCTAGTTTAAAGGGATTATTATCAAAAGGCAATCTTTTTTACAAACGAAAGGAATTCCCGGAAATTTTTGGGGGCGTAGCGGTGGCGCGGGGGACGGCGCTTTCGGGCGCGCGGCAACCCCTTTGAAGTGTGGTTGCGGGTGGCGGGGGTGAAACAGGGACGGGAACCCCTTTTGATGGGGGATGACGGGCGGCGGGAATAAAATGGGGTACGGTTGAGGATGGTTCATGGGGACGGAACGACACGTGGGCGGTGGGCAACTTCCCCCTTTCAACGTGTGCGGCGAGCGGTTCTCGGGGACGGAACGACACGTGGGTGATGGGCAACTTCCCCCTTTCAACGTGTGCGGCGGCGGCGCGGAGGATGGTGTGTTTGGACACGGTTTTGGGAATAATGTGGGATGCAGAATAGGGGTCTTTAAGGCGACGGGGTCATTTTGTGGAAAAAGTAATTCCCGTTTTTCTAACAAAGAGCCGCCCGTGCGCCCGAAGAAATTCGGGCGGCTCTTTGGGGGAAAGGGGCGCATCACTCCCAAAAAATCCGGCGGCGGGTGGAGATAAAATAGGGGCAGTCTCGGGGGCGGCTCGCGGGGTAACGCGGGCGGCTCTTTGGGGGAAAGAATTGTGGAGTCAAAATAGGACGTGGAAATGTTCGGAAAGGGTGTTTCGTGGGACGACAGGCGGTTCTTAGATAAAAAAGGTCGCCGGGTGTCGTTAGAGTTGAATGAGAATAGGATATATTAAAGAAAAACAGACTGCCCTTTCATATTTCAACGATGGGTAGACCTGTTAATGCTCTGCTCCGCCCGCTTTTGTCAGCTGTTTAACAGGAATGCCCAAAAGAAATAAACGCCCTTTTTTAATTTTCATGATTTTGATATGGAACAACAACACGTATGTTTCTTTTTTCCCGCGAAACACATCCCACACATATCGTTTTCGGAAAGCTTGAATAACTTGCCATTTCCACGGCGTTTGCCGTAAATATCGAAAATAATAATGTGTTTTATCAAATCGAGGTGCGCTTGATATCCATGGCTTTAAAGATCCGATATAATGTATAATAAACGGATTATCCAAGCTTTGAAGATAAGCTTTATTTCCTTTGAATTTTGTTCGAGACTCTGCCCCTTCATGCGCATTCCAACGCCGATCCAGCGGTTCAATATCGCCCGCAAAGATATTGTTGAGAATATCTTGGTCGCCCAGCGTTATTTTTTTCCAAGCTTCTTTACAAAAATCTAAACATTCCTGCCATCCGTTTAAGCGGCGATATCTTTTCAAATCCATTAACAAAACGCCAGAATTACCGTAAAAATCCAACCCCCATTTTTGTTTTTGAAAAGCATCATTGCAGTCTGCTACTAACCCGATTGTTTTTCCGTTCAGCGGCGTTTCCCACAAAGTTTTCAAAGACCGCAACACAACGGTATCGCTGTCTAAATACAAACATTTATCGGCTTTGATTAAATCCGGAATTTTCAACCGATAAAATGCGGCAATTGGCAAACGCGTTATCGGCATTTTATCCGAAAGATGAATCGGTACAAATTCCATCATAGCCGCCCTGCCCCGCCGGACGGCATTTGTCGTGATGCCCATCAGTTTTTCTTTGTTTTCCAACGTCAGACCGCCGTCTAAAATATAAAAATGCAAATAATCGTCTTTGGCAGCATTTGCAATAATGGAAGCAATCGTCACACCCGCATGTACGGCGTAATCATTATCCGGTGCTAAACAAATATGAATTTCGTTATCCATGAAAAACCTCGTTAAAAGAAACGCGTTCCATAAAATCCAAACTTCCGGCCGGTGAAGCATTATATAACCGACAATCGCGTCGTTTCAAAAACCGGCAAGCACAAACCAAAGCACGGCGCATCTTCGCCTCTTGCCGAACAGACAGTGTTTGTTGGCGATAGCACTCGCCGGCACTGGATCCATAAGCATGCCCTGCCCTGTTTTTAAAGTCTAAATCAACACCGATAAAATAAATGTCTCGAAACCCCAAAAAATAAGCAATTTGCAGCGCATAAACCATGACTGTGTGCCCGCGATACAGCGGTTGTGTTAAGTCTGTTTGGAAAAAACCGTCTGTCATCAGCGGTCGCCTGTAATAAGCAAACCGCATTCGATTCGGGCGTGTTTCAATCGGCAGGCAAGAAGCGAAAAAAGTGATATCACTAAACGTCCAATCTATTTCATTTTGAAATTCGGCATAGCCTTGAACATCTGACAAAACATGAAATGAACTATGAGACAATCCTTTTTCTTTTAACCGGTACCCGCGTCCGACCGTAAAAGTGTATTCGTTTTTCAACAAAGACAAATCTAATTGAGACAAAGACGGTGCGCCGCCAATCAAAACACATCTTTTACCCGCGTATGCATTTTGGAGGGCTTTGAGTGCCGTTTCATTTTGAAAAGCATCCGCAAAGCGGTCTAATGTGTTTTCAGGCGCTATCTTGTGTCTTTTTATCAAATAACATAAAAATTTTAACATCGTTTCCTTTCCCTGTTTATTAGTAAACTTAGCACCCCCCCCCCCC
>CALGXF010000019.1 GCA_937935995.1 uncultured Alphaproteobacteria bacterium | reverse complement strand
AAACAAAGTATAATCATTTAATTATTAATATCAAGTAAATTTTTTATTTTTATTTCTACTTTCTTGTGAATTTTAAAAAAAGCAATCTAAAAGCCGTCTTTTCAGGCGGCTTTTCGTGTGGATTTTACCTTGTATCGCATAATGATGAAATTTATGATCGTTTCACCCATTTGATAAAGCGTTCATAAGACGTTTGAACCAAAACATACATCAAAGGGATAATGAACAAACCGACCCCGGTTCCAATCAACATACCCCAGAAAACCGGCACGCCGATGGCTCGACGGCTTTCGGCCGCCGCACCGGTGGCAATGACCATCGGCCAAACGCCCAGAATAAAAGAGAAAGCGGTCATTAAGACGGCACGGAACCGCTCTTTTAACCCTTTGATGGCTGCATTGACAATGGTTGCGCCTTTGTTGCGTTCTTCTTTGGCAAATTCGACAATCAAAATAGCGTTTTTGCTGGCTAAACCAATCAACAAAATCAACCCCAGCTGTGCATAAATGCTTAAAGGCATACCCGAAAAGAACAAACCCAGCATGGCGCCGTTCATGGCAACGACCAAAGACAACAACACCGGCAAAGGAACAATAAAGCTTTCGTATTGCGCAACCAAGAAAAGGTAAGCAAAGATAATCGCCAGCGCAATTAAATAACCGATTTGACCATGTGTGTTTTTTTCTTGAAAGCTCATGGTCGACCATTCAATCGTGTAACCTTTCGGCAACAGTTTTTGTAATTCTTCAACGGCAGCCATTGCTTGCCCCGTACTGGCCGTCGGCTTTTGAACGGCCGTAATGCTCGCCGCCGGATATTGGTTATATCGTTCAACGACGCGCGGGGCTAAAACTTTGTGCAATTCGACCAATCCGCGCATCGGCACCATCCGGCCTTCTTGATTCGCAACATAAATCGCATTAATGCTGTCAATGTCTTGGCGATACGGCCAATCCGATTGCAACATGACTTTGTTAACCTGTGTGCCGAGGTTAATATCATTCACGTACGCTGAGCCCAGATAACTTTCCAACGTTGAATAAATGGTTGCCATCGGCACTTTCATGCTTTCGGCCTTTGTTCGATCAATGTCCAAAAAGACATTGGGCGTTTTCGCATTAAACGTTGTGTAAGCATATGCAATATCCGGCAGTTGATTAATACGTCCGATAAAGCTTTGCAAAGCAGCGTCTAATTGTTGATAATCCATGCTTTGGCGCGATTCAAGCCGAATGTCCAATCCGTTCGCCAGCCCTAAACCCGGAATGGCCGGCATTTCAAACAATTGGAATTCTGCTTCCGAAAAAGCCGCTAATTTACCGCGAATGCGATTTAAAATCATACTTGAATGTTCGGATTCGTCCGTTCGTTCGCTCCATGGTTTTAAAACGATAAACGACATAGATACATTTTCGCCGCGCCCGCCCATCAGGCTGTAGCCGACGACGTTTGAAATGCCTTCAATGCTTTTTTCGCTTCGGATGACTTCGTTGACTTTCTGAACCAAATCATGCGTCCTTTTTTTGGAAGCACCTTCCGGCAATTGCATGCTTAAGACGATAACGCCTTGGTCTTCGTCCGGAATAAAGGATGTTTGTGCCGTCGAAAATAAGCCGTAAGCCAGAACCAGAAACAAAGCAAAGATTGTCACGATGACCGGTATTTTTTTCGCGATGACAGACACCGAGATAACATAAGAATGAATGGTTTTATCGATTGTTTTATTCGTTTTGGCCCAAAATCCTTTGGTTCTGGGTTTTATTTTTTTAATCAACAAAGCGCACAAAGCCGGCGACAATGTCAATGCGTTCAGTAAAGAAAATAAAATAGCTGTTGTAATCGTGACGGAAAATTGTTGGTAAATTTTACCGGTGATACCGTCCAAAAAGCCGACCGGAATAAAAATAGCCAGCAAAACCATAGAGGTGGCGACCAAAGCCCCGGAAATTTCGCGCATTGCTTGGAATGTTGCTTCTCTGGCGTTCATGTGAGAATGCTGCATCAAATAAACGACTCGCTCAACAACAACAATGGCGTCATCTACGACGGTTCCGATGGCTAACAGTAAGGCAAACAACGTGAACATGTTAATGCTGTACCCTAACACCAGAATGACGGCAAAAGTACCCAAAATGGATACGGGAATCGTCAAGGACGGAATGAGGGTTGAATAAAAATCTTGTAAAAAGAAATAGCAGACAGCCACAACCAAAATCAAAGTCAACAACAAGGTCCATGCCACTTCTTCGACCGAAGCATCAATGTACTTTGTTGAATCGTAACTGATGACATAGGTTAAATCTTCGGGGAAGAAAACGGATAATTCTTGAAGCGCTTTTTTGACGTTTTCCATTGTTTCCAGAGCGTTGGCACCGGAGGAAAGAGTCACGGCCATCGTAATGGCATTTTTACCGTTGTACAAGCCGGAAATGGCATAATCTTCTTGTCCGATTTCGACTTTTGCAATGTCTTTGAGTCGGACTAATCCGCCTTGTTCCGCTGTCCGGATAATGATGTTTTCAAATTCCTGCGGCGTGCTCATGCGGCCGACGGTTTGTAACGTGTATGTCATCGGGTTGACGGTTTGGGTCGGTACGGCGCCGACTTTGCCTAACGTCGGTTGATAGTTTTGTCCGGAAACGGCTGAATAAACATCGGCGGCCGTTATGTGCAATCCGGCCATTTTATCAACGTTCATCCATACGCGCATGGATAATTTGGATCCGTACACGTTTAAATTCCCGACACCGTGAATTTTAGAAATGGTTCGTTGAACGTTGTTATAAATATAGTCACTGATTTCTTGTTCCGAATACGTATCATTTGGCGATGAAAAGACGATAAAACCCAAAATATTGGACGATTCCCGCGTGACGGTGATGCCTTGACGCGTGACTTCTTCGGGCAGTTTGGATGAAGCTTGTTGAATTCTGTTTTGAACTTTGACTTGGGCGATATCCGGATCTATTCCCGTTTTAAACGTAACGGACAGGTTGTAACTGGAATCTTCCGATGTCGAATTCATGTAAAGCATGTCTTCCACGCCGTTCATTTCATCTTCCAACGGAATACCGACCGTTTTGGCAATGACGTCGGCACTGGCACCGGGATAGGTGGCTCGAACGGAAATCTGCGGTGGCGTTACTTCCGGGTAAAGGGCTATCGGCAATTGAAAAAGGGCAATAAGGCCGACTAAACAGATGACAATCGAAATCACGAAAGAAAACCGCGGCCGGCGGATGAAAAAATCAGAAAACATAATACTTCACCTATGGATTTAAAAAAGTCGGGTTGACCGTCATGCCGGGTTGCACTTTTTGCAAACCTTGGACAATGACATAATCTGTTTCGGACAAGCCGGATAAAACAACTTGCATGTCGTCAATAACGTCTCCCAATTCAACATATTTGAGTTGAACTTTGTTATCCCCGCCGACGGTCATGACATAACTGCCGTTGACGTCTGCCGACAAAGCCATTTGCGGAACCAACAAAGTTTCTTCGCCTTTATTGAAACGAAAATAAATATCAATGTAGTTGCCGGGAATGAGCAAGTTATCCGCATTTTCTAAATCAATATAGACCGGAATGGTTGCCGTATCGGGATTGACTTCGTTGCTGTAGAATAAATTTTGTGCAGCCACTGTCCGAATAGAACCATCCGGCATAACAATGTCTACGGAAACCGCTTCAATATTTTTAGCTTTTGTCATAAATTCGGAACGTTCTTTGTCTGTGACCGAAAAAGCAATGCGAATCGGATTGGTTTGAACAATGCGAGCCAGTTTCGGAGAATTCGGGCTGACAAGGTTCCCGATTGTAACGAACGCTTTGCCGATGTATCCCGAAATAGGAGATTGAATCCGTGTGTGTTCCAGATTTAATTTGGCTAAATCCAAAGCCGCCTCGGCTTGTTGAAGATTGCTTTGAGCCAAATCTCTGGCACTGTCGGAAGCGTCTTTACTTTTATGGAGCGCGTCAATTCGCTTAAATTCGTTTTTTAACCGCGTGACAGCCGCTTCGGCCGACAAAACATCCGCTTTGTATTTTCTTTGTTCAATGACGAAAACGGGATCGCCTTGATGAATAAATGAACCGTCTTCAAACAAGATTTCTTCCAAATAACCGGAAACCTGCGGAATAATGTCAACGCTGTTGATGGCTTCGGCTTGAGCGATGTATTTCTTTTTAGGGGAGATGTCCCGTTTTTCCAAAGCTCTGACTAAAACATGCGGCGGTTGATTATCGGACGAACCGGTCGATAAATTCGGTACCATTTTCCCGTGCAGGTACCAACCGAGCGCACAAAATAAAACCGCAAACCCGATGCGCATGAAAAGATGGCTTGTTTTAATTTTTTTGACATTCATTTGAACTCACCCATTGTTTATTATTTTATGAATGAGGCAGGTTAAAAGATGTTTTTTAAAAAATCAAGCTCAAAAACGAAAGTGTCACTTTTTTAATGATTTTGAAAAGGTGGAGGCTGAATGACCACATGGTAACGGGCGCCGGAAGGCAAGGTTGTCGAAATGACCAATAAGTCGGCTTTGTCTCCGGGTGCAAGGATGTCTGACAGTTCTTTTCGGCTCATGACTTTAATTTTTTGGTGTTTGCCCAGTTCGGTCATATAAGCGGAATGCCACTTTTTAATCCAGCGAGACACGGATTGGGCCGTAACGCCGACAATTTTGGCAATTTCCCGCATAGAAAAACCGGACATAAATAAACCGTGACAAATCAGTTTGATATAAATCGGTTTTCCGGCGGGGGCTTCTTTTGTAAATTGGTATCCGCATCCGGAACATTTGTAACGCTGATGCCCGAAAACCAAACCGTTTTTAACTGTTTTTGTGCCACCGCACTTGATGCATTTAATCGGCATGATAACTCCTTGTTTTGCTTTTGAATAAAGCATATCATTAAAAAAGTTACAATTCAAGAATTAAAAAGCCGATTTAATGGGCTTGTTTTATTTGCCGAATCATATAAAGCAGGAATAAAATTCCCAAGCTCATGACAGCAACACTGCCCATTTGGCTGCCGGAAATGTCGGCCGTAATTCCCATTAAAAACGGAAAGACGGTTCCGCCGAACAACCCCATAATCATCAACCCGGAAATGTCGTTTTTCCGGCTGGGTTTATGTAAAATCGCTTGGGCAAAAATGATGGAAAATATGTTGGAATTGCCGAATCCGATGAGCGCAATGCAGATGTAAAGCGGCAGCTTTTCCGAAAAAACAAACAATCCGATGACGGCGGCCAGCATGATAAAAGCACTAACGGCAAAAAAACGTTTGTGAGAAAAGCGGGCTAAAATAAAGGCGCCCATAAAACTGCCGGCCGTTTTAAAGAAAAAATAAATGCTGGTTGCATATCCGGCGGCGGCCAAGCTCATGCCTATTTTTTCAGTCAGGATTTTAGGCGCTGTGACATTTGTGCCGACATCAATGCCCACATGGCACATAATCCCGATAAAGCAAAATAAAATCAGCGGATCTTTTAACAAAGAAAAACATTGTTTAAAGGTTGAAGCGTGGCCGGATACACGTTCTTTGATGGTATCTTTTGCCATTGCCAATAAAGCAACGACACCTTCCAACATGAAAATCGGATAAATGAGTTTCCAATCTCCGACGCGGGCAATCGCCCATGCTGTTAAAATCGGTGCCGAAAAGGCGGCTATGTTTTTGATAAACTGGCCGAAAGTCAAAGCACTGGATAATTTATTGCCGTGAATGATGTTGGATAATAACGGGTTGAGTGATACTTGCATCAACGTGTTGCCGATGCCGAGCAGGGCAAAGGAAAACACCATCAACGGCAGGTTATAATCAATCAAGGGAACCAACATAGCCATCAAGGTAAGGGCCAGACTCAACAAGACCGTTTTACGCCGGCCGATTTTATCCATCAGCATGCCGGTTGGAACAGATAAAACCAAAAACCAGAAAAAGACCATGGAAGGCAACAGATTTGTTAATGAATCGGATAACCCGAAATCTGCCTTAACGTAATTTGATGCGATGCCGACTAAATCCACAAATCCCATCGCGAAGAAAGTCAGCATAATCGGAATAAGTCTGAAAATGATTTTTTGATTATTTTGGGTCATGATTTAAAGTCCTTATAAGACGGCCATGCGCCGGATTGTGTACAGACATATGCAGAAACGGCAACAGCTTTTTCATGGGCTTGCCGCAAAGATTTTCCCGTCAGCAGAGAATAAACAAAAGCCCCCGAAAAAGCGTCTCCGGCTCCGACAGTGTCCACAGTCGAAACAAGTGGTGTTTCAATAAATGATTTTTCCGCCGGCGTATAAACAACGCTGTATTTCTCGCCGGCCGTAAAAATTAAATAATCCAAATTGTATTTTTCCAAAAGACTCTGACAAACATCATCATCCGTTCCGGTTAACTTAAACAAGCGGCGGATGACTTTTATTTCATCATCGTTTAATTTAAAAACCGTGGCCGGCTGTAAAAGTTGTTCAATCAATTCTTTGGAATAATACGTGCCCCGCAGATTGACGTCAAAAAAGAAAAGCGCCGAACGGGGAACTTCCGATAACAATCGGAAAATCGTTGCACGTGTATCGGGATGACGCAAAGCCAGTGTGCCGTAGCAAACGGCGTTAGCCTGATGCAGGATGTTAACGGCTTTTTTATCCACAGGCAGATGATCCCAAGCAACATTCTCGACAATCGTATAGGCCGGTAACCCGTTTTTTAATTCAACGGGAACCGTTCCGGTCGGATAATCAACCGTGCTTAAAACAAAGTGGATGTGGTTATTGTTCAATTCTTGAATGATTTCGGCACCGAGCGGGTCTTTTCCGACGGCACTGATGGCATAGCCTGTTGCACCGAGTTGTGTGGCATGATAAACAAAGTTAATCGGCGCTCCGCCGGCTTGTTTCCCGGACGGCAGCAAATCCCATAATAATTCACCGATACCGACGACAATTGGCTGCTTCATTTTGTCTCCCCTTTCGTAACATATCAATCCTTTTTCCAAAAAGCAAGGGATAAGGGCAAATAAAGGGTGGCAATTTTGAAAAAACATCTTATTTAAAGAAAAGGAGAGGAGAAAACCATGTCATTTAAAAAATATGGATTAGATTTATTGAGCGTTGTTGCTTTGGGTATCGGGTCAATTGTCGGTGCCGGTATTTTCGCATTATTGGGGCAAGTCATTGTATATGCCGGAGAATGGACATATCTGTCTTTTGCCATCGGCGGCATCATTGCCATGTTGTGCGGATATTCTTATGCAAAATTAGCCGGAGCTTACCCGGGATCGGGCGGTTTGACGGATTATTTTCATATTGCTTACCCTAAAAAGTGGATGTCCGGTACATTGACGATTATTTATTGGTTGGCTTCGGCCGTGTCTATTTGCATGATGGCCAAATCTTTTGGAATTTATATCAACGACTTGTTGCCCAAAGATATTCAAGGGGCTTTGTTTATCAACAGCTTTGCAGTTGTTTTAATCGTGGCGTTAGGGTTTTTGAATATGTTAAGTTCCGGCGATGTCGGTAAAACGGAAACTGTTCTGGTCGCTGTCAAATTAGGTATTTTAGCGTTGTTGATAGTAGCTGCTTTTTACGGTTTTATCTCACATGGTGCTTCCTATCCCGTTCATCATCTGCCCGTTTCGTTCAAACAGTTTATGACCAGTGTCGGGATTACGTTTTTTGCCTATGCCGGTTTTGGTGTCATTACAAATGCGGCGGCAGATGTGAAAAATCCGAAATTGACAATTGCACGAGCGATTTATTGGACATTAACGATTGTTATTTTGCTTTATATCAGCTTGGCTTTTGTCGTGTTGGCAAATATGCCGATGGCACAATTATTGAAGAATGCGAATACGGCAGTGGCACTTGTTGCCGAACAGATTTTGGGAAAAGCCGGCTATGTTTTGATTTACGGTGCGGCCATTATTGCTTTTATGACCGGCATCAGCGCAACGTTTTTCAGCATTTTTCGGATTTCTCAAGCTTTGGCCCAAGACGGTGTTTTGCCGCGCTTTTATGAACATAAGTTTTTGGGCAAAGGCAGTTGGGGGAATTTGTTGACAATCGGTGTGACGGCTTGGGCGACGGCAGCATTTGACTTTTCGGCCATCGTCAACTTTTCAAGTGCGGCTTTTCTAGTGAGTTACTTGGCTGTCTTTGGGGCCAATTGGCTGCTGCGGGATAAAACAAAAGCTTACCCGCCTTTGGTTATCGGGGGCTTTTTGATGATGTTGTTTGTCTTGGTCGGATTTTTATTTAGCTTGAGCTAGCTTTCGGGTAGCCGGCTTTTTCCAAATAAAAATCAAAAGAAACAGCAAACTTGTCCCGATGCCGATACCTTGTGCGACTTCCAGCGGCAGGTGAAATCCGATTTTTTCATAGGCAATGTATGTTGCACAGACAGCCGTCATAAACAATGCCGGCAAGAGCGTCAAGATGTAAAGGGTGTGCCGGCGTCTTAAATACAGCGTGCAAATCCATAAAGTTGATGTTGCCAGCAATTGGTTTGCCCATCCGAAGTATGTCCAAATGCTCATCAACGGAATAAAGCACAACCCGATGCCGCCCAGTAAGACAACCGCGCTTAATAACAACCGGTTCTGTACTTCTTTTTGGGATAAATGCAGAACGTCGGCTAAATTCAAACGCGCCGACCGAAAAGCTGTATCACCGGATGTAATCGATAAAATGACGACGGACAAAACTGTCAAAAAACCGCCGACGGAACCTAAAAAGTCTTTGGCAATTGAGGAAACGACAAAAATCGGCCCTCCGGTTTGAACAGCTTCGTATAAATGCGCAGAGCCTTGATAAAACGACATGCCGAGCGTTGCCCACATTAAGGCAATAATGCCTTCGGTAATCATGGCACCGTAAAAAACGGGGCGCCCGTATTTTTCATTGGTTAAACATCTGGCCATCATTGGCGATTGCGTGGCGTGAAAACCGCTGAGGGCACCGCAGGCAATGGTGACGAACATCAACGGAAAAATCGGCAATCCGGCTGGATGTTGGTTTGTCAGCGATAAATCAGGATAAAACGGCACACCGCGCATAAATAACACAACCGTTAAGCTGACGGTTACGCCTAAAAGCAGTAACGCAAAGTATGGGTAAAACCGCCCGATGATTTTGTCGATGGGCAGCAAAGTCGCCAAAAAATAATAACCGAAAATCACACAAATCCAAAACAAAAAGGAGGGGGGCGTTTCATTGGCCAACATCTGAGCCGGACTCATGGCAAAAACAGCACCGACTAAAATCAGGAAAAATGTTAAAAAGATTAAAAACAGGGCTTTAAATTGATGGCCGAAAAACTTTTCCATTAAAAAAGTGATGGATTGGCCTTTGTATCGTAAAGACAACATACCGGATAAGTAATCATGAACAGCGCCCGCGAAAACAGATCCCAAAACAATCCACAGCAAACAGACCGGTCCGTATAAAGCCCCTAAAATGGCACCGAAAACAGGGCCTAAACCCGCAATATTCAAAAATTGAATGAGGAAAATCTTGTACGTCGGCAACGGTACATAATCGACTCCGTCAGCATACAAAACAGCCGGCGTCTTTTTGGACGGGTTGATTTTAAAGACTTTTTCAATGAAAGCGCCGTAAAGAAAATAACCCGCAATCAAAGCGACGCATGATAATAAAAATAAGCTCATTTGATTCTCCTTTTGAATACATCTATAAACCTGTTTGTTTTAAATATCAAGCAAAACGATTTAAAAAATTGACAAACTTATTGACAAACCGACCGGATTTATGATAAACTTTATTCATATAAAAAGAGGGGAAAATGACATCATCCGTTCCATTTCATGAAGTTCCGGAAACAACCTTTGCTTATACAAAGGAAGCGCCTCTTTTTCATCAGCAAGTACATCACATCCACTTTTACGCCGGTAATGAAAAAGGGAAAAAGGACTTGCCGGATTACACGCGCCGGTTTGGGCAGGAGCCTTTGGAAAAAGCCGATGTCATTGTGGCTTTGGGCGGTGACGGAACGATGTTGGATGCCATGAAAATGGCTTATCCGTTTGATATTCCCGTTTACGGAATTGACCGCGGCGGAGAAGGGTATTTGTTGAACTGTGAACCGACGGATTTGATTTCGGAAATTTATCATGCGGCTGTTGTGCCTTTTCCGGCGTTGGATTGCTCGGGTGTCGATGTGAAAAAACATCCTTTTCATCACATTTGTTTAAATGATGTGGCAACGCGGTGTGAAACGTCACAAACGGCTCATATTCGAATTACGCTCAATGATGTTGTTTATCGTGATGAAGTTTGGTGTAACAGCGTGATTGTGGCAACACCGCAGGGCAGCACCGGATATTGCCGGTGGGCAGACGGCATGGTTATTCCGGTCGGATGCCGTCAATGGTCGATTGCGGGGGTGGCTCAAATTAAATCCAAAGCACCGGGCATCAATGCGACGGTTGATGAACAAACGCGTATTCAGATTGAAGCTTTGGACACGGAAAAACGGCCTCAATCTTTGGATTGTGATAATGTGACACAGATGCATTTCAAACGCTGTCTGATTCAAAAAGCACCTCAAACGGTTCGTGTTTTGTATAATCCGACACATCAAGTTGTTCGGAATGCTATTTTTGCCCAGCGTATTTTAAATCGTGAGTAAAGGTTGCATTTTTACGCGCGTGTGATAAAGTGGCTCCTTGAGGAGTCTTTTATGCAAAAGTATACAAAAAGGTATGTCTTGAAAAGCTATGAATGTGATGAATCGTTTCATCTGCGTTTAATGAGTTTGTTCAATTTTTTCCAAGACGTTGCGGATATGCACGCCGAAGAAATGGGTGTCGGTTATACGTTTTGCGAGCAACGGAAAATCGGATGGGTCGGTGCGAATTATCATGTTCAAATAAACCGGATGCCGCAGTGGCGAGAGCCGGTTGTTTTGTCGACTTGGCCATCCGGAAAGACGCTTGTTTCCGGTATTCGTGACTTTCAAATGACGGATGAGGCAGGGAATGTCTTGGTAAAAGCGTCCAGCCAATGGGTGGTGGTGGATATTGAAAAAATGCGGCCTGTTTCCGTTCAAAAGTATTTGCCGGACTACGAAGTTATTGAAGAGCGAGCGGTTGAAACGACTTTTCCGAAATGGCCGTCGGTTGAACAACCGACAACGGTCATAAATGTGCCGGTTCTGCATGACCATATTGACTTTAACAAACATGTCAATAATGCGAACTATCCGGTGTGGGCATTGGATTCTTTGCCGGAATCCTTTTTGCAAACGCATCAGCTTTCAAAATTGGAAGTTGTTTTTAAAAAGCCGGCATTATTGGGCGATATCGTAACGGTTTCGACTCAAATAAACGGATTGGAAACGCAGCATGATTTAACAAAAGGTGATACGGTTTTGGCCTCTGTCCGATGCGAATGGAAAGAAAACGCTTGATTTTTCATGAAAAAATCCCACCTGATAATGGGGGAGGAAAATCATGAAAAAAAGTTTTTTATCAGTTTTGTTGGCCGGGATGATTCTTTGTCCGACCGCAAAGGCGGAAGAAGCGCGAGCGACTATTTACCTATTAACGCCCGAAGGAAACGGTGCCGTCATCGGAACAATAACGTTTACTGATACGGCGCAAGGCCTGCGTGTGGACGAATCTTTTAACGGGTTGCAACCCGGTGAACATGGTATCCACATTCATGAAAACGGGAACTGCGGTTCGACGGTCGTTGACGGCAAAACGGTTTTAGGCACAGCGGCGGGCGGCCATTATGACCCGCATCAAACCGGCAAGCATTTGGGGCCCGGAGCAGACGGACATCAAGGAGATTTGCCGGTTTTAATTGTAACGTCGGACGGAACCGTTCAAGCAACACATCTGTTAACCGGTGTTCAGGCATCGGATTTTAAAGGTCGTGCCGTCATAATACACGCCGGCGGCGATAATTACCAAGATACGCCGGAACCTTTGGGCGGCGGCGGAGGCAGAATAGCTTGCGGCATTATTGAATAAGCGGCAGGTATAAAAATCCATTGACAAATTTAAATGTCTGTTTTATCACATGCTATGTAATCAAACATAGAGGAGGAATAAATATGACAAAATGGGATGATTTGGAAAAATTAGCGGCGTTGAAGAAAAAAGGCGTTATTACGGATGCTGAATTTGAAGAGCAGAAAAAAGCGCTTCTTTCCTGTGACGAGGACGTTTCTGCCGGAGATGATATCTCTCCGTTAGGTCGCTATATCGGATGTTTTAAAAAATATGCAACATTTCAAGGGCGCGCGAACCGAGCGGAATATTGGTGGTTTTTTCTGTTTAATTTATTAGCCTCTATTGTGCTGTCCTTTATTTCATTCGGAATACCCTTTGTTTCATTGGGAACGGCCTATTATGTCATTTCTTTGCTTCCAAACATGGCAGTTGGTGTGCGGCGTATGCATGACATAGATCGCTCAGGATGGTGGTACTTTCTTCCGTGGCTATGTGCGATGATAGGTCTGCCGGCTCTTCCTTTCCTTCTTATCATGTCAATATTCCTTACGGATGCTCCGTCTGCGAATGTGGATTTGGTCGCCGGGAGTATGTTTTTTATCTTTTTGGCTATTCTTGTTTTTTCGGTTATTTACCTTGTTTTTACGTTATCACCCGGAACAAAGGGGGAGAATCGCTACGGAAAAGTTCCTGTATAGATACTTTTGAACAACATGTTAAAACGCCTCCTTTAAAGAGGCGTTTTTTTAATAATGCGGTGGCGGTGTTTCTTCCGATTGCGGTTTGATATTGCTTTCTTTTAAAGCTTCGGTCAACATTTTGTTTTCCCGTATCAAATAATCGATGACTTTGCCTTGTCGAATCAATTCTTCGTTCAAATCATCAATTAATTGTTCATGATGTGCCAGTGCCATTTCTACGGCCATTAAACGTTTTTCTGTTTCTGGGTTCATAATGTGTCTCCTTTTCTTTAAGCATAAAGATGATTTTGAAAAAACGCAATCTTTTCCGTGAATGATAACTATAGTATGCTATTTGGCGATAAGATGATATAATTTTTCACCTAAAAGATGAATTTTCAATTGCTTTTTTACAAAAAGTTTTATAAGTTATGGGCATATACGAAAGTTACTTAAGGGAAAAACCATGAAAGGGATTATTTTAGCCGGCGGTTCCGGGTCTCGTTTGTATCCGTTGACACTGACATGCTGTAAGCAGTTGCTGCCGGTTTATGACAAGCCGATGATTTATTATCCGCTGTCAACGTTGATGTTGTTCGGGATACGGGACATATTGATTATTTCAACACCGCATGACACGCCGCATTTGAAACATTTTTTCGGGGACGGCGCGCGATTCGGCCTTCATATTGAATACAAGGTTCAACAAGAACCTAAAGGCATTGCGGAGGCTTTTACGTTGGGTGCTGATTTTATCGGGGATGAAGATGTTTGCCTGATTTTAGGCGATAATATTTTTTACATGGGCGGACAGTTTGCGGATGTGGCTGCACAAGTAAAAGACAATCCCGGTGCCGTTGTTTTCGGGTATCATGTGTCGGATCCGGAGCGGTTCGGTATTGTTGAATTCGATAAAACGGGCAAAGTTTTGTCTTTGGAAGAAAAACCACACAATCCGAAATCAAACTATGCCGTTGTCGGGCTTTATTTTTATCATGCCGATGTTGTTGCCAAAGCGCGTGCCTTGAAACCTTCTGCACGGGGCGAGTTGGAAATCACGGATTTAAATCGCCTTTATTTGGATGAAGACAGATTGAAAGCGGTGGTTTTACGGCGTGGGACGGCTTGGCTTGACACCGGAACGCCCGGTTCTTTGTTGGAAGCATCCAATTATGTGGGGATTATTGAAGAACGGCAAGGTTTGAAAATTGCCTGTATCGAAGAAATTGCTTACAGACGGGGCTTTATTGATGCGGTTCAATTCCAAAAATTAATTGATGAGATTAAAGACGGTGTTCCTTATAAGGAATATCTGAAATACGTTAAAGCTGAATTTTAAAGGATAGACTAATGAAAAGTATTCTTGTAACCGGAGGTGCCGGTTTTATCGGTTCGAATTTTATTCCTTATTTTGCTCGGAAGTATCCGGATACCATGATTGTCAATTTTGATAAATTGACCTATGCCGCCGATTTAAATCATTTGACGGAATGCGTCGATTTACCGAATTATACATTCGTGCAGGGCGACCTTGTTCAAGAACAAGAAGTGGCACAGGTGTTTGAAAAATTTGACATTCGCGGTGTCATTCATTTTGCGGCCGAAAGCCATGTGGATAATTCAATTAAAGGCCCAAAAGCGTTCGTGGAAACAAATATTGTCGGAACGTTTCATTTATTGGAAGCCGCTCGCCGCCATTGGATGACGGCTCCGAATGAAACAAAAGCCGGATACGAAACGTGCCGCTTCCATCATATTTCAACGGACGAAGTGTACGGGTCTTTGGGGAAAACGGGATATTTTACCGAAACAACGGCGTATGCGCCGAATTCTCCGTATTCAGCATCAAAAGCGTCTTCGGATTTCTTGGTGCGGGCTTATCATCATACGTACGGTATGAATGTAACGACTTCAAATTGTTCCAACAACTACGGCCCGAAACAGCATGCCGAAAAGTTAATCCCGACGATTATTCGCAAATGTTTGGCCGAAGAAGCCATTCCCGTTTACGGAGACGGAAAAAACGTGCGGGATTGGTTGTATGTTTTGGATCATTGTCGCGCGATTGATTTGATTTATCATCATGGGCAAACAGGGGAAACCTACAATGTCGGCGGTCATAATGAAAAGAATAATTTGCAAATCGTTGATGCGATTTGTACGTATTTAAATCAAGTACGCCCGCGGAAAAAGGGTCGGTATCAGGATTTAATCACATTTGTGGCGGATCGCCCCGGACATGATAAGCGATATGCGATTGATGCGGGCAAATTGGAAAATCAGTTGGGATGGAAAGCAAACGAAACGTTTGACACGGGAATTACGAAAACGATTGATTGGTACATAGCCGCTTTTGATCAAAGACAACCGACTGCCGGCGGAAAATAAAACCGAATCGACGAAAAAACATCCCTCTTTTGTTTCTTTTTTATTCAAAAAAAAGAGGGTAAATTGGACAAAATTCACACTCAACTGGGTATAAAAAATAGAAAATTCTATAAAAATGCCTATTATAGTATGTAGTTTTAAATCCGGTAGTTCATTAATATACTCGGTATGAAAAAGATAGATAACAGATACTTACTTGATGTTGTTGCGAAAAATATTCGCGCGCATCGTCGGCGGATGCATTTGTCTCAAGAGGCTCTTGCTGAAAAGGCAGATTTGCATCGGACTTATATCGGTATGGTCGAACGGTCTGAAAAGAACATAACGTTGTTGAGTTTACAACGAATTTCTTGGGCTTTGAATGTGCCGGTCATTGACTTGTTGGAAGAAAAGAAATAAGGATTCCCTTTTTAGGAATAAATTCCTTGACATTTTTTGTTTTTTATGCTAAAAGGATAAACATGTATCCGGGATAAGAGTATCTTCGGAACATAGGCTTCTGCTGCGGCGGAGGCCTTTTTTTATATGCATATAAAGGAGGAAAAGTGACAGAACATATACAAATTAAAAATGTCCGTCCCCGTGTTCAATACATCGGAGACGGCACACAGACCGTCTTTCCTTATGCTTTCGGCATTTTCGAAGACAGTGATATTGAAGTGTATTTGAATGAAACATTGCTTGAAGACGGCTATACCGTGACGGGGGCCGGCTCATCGACGGGCGGGAGCATCGTTTTTGATACGGCGCCGGTTGCTGATACACAAATTACGATTTTACGAAACCTGTCGATTGAACGCGTGTCCGACTTTCAGGATGGCGGCGAACTGCGGGCAAAGGTGTTGAATCATGAGCTGGATTATCAGACAGCGTGTATGCAGCAGATTGCGGAAGATTTAAACCGTAGCATGGTTTTGCCGAAATTTGCTTCGTCCGTTAACATGCAATTGCCGACTCCGGAAGCCGGAAAAGCGATTTTATGGAATGCGGATGCGACAGCCCTTGAAAATTCAACGATTGAAATCAACAATATGATTCAAACGTTGCAGGACAAAATTGATGAGGCGACGACGGCGGCAACGACGGCAACCGGCAAAGCGGCGGATTGTTTGACGCATGCCGGCATCTGTACGACGAAAGCAGCCGAGGCTGTGGAAAGCGCCGAAGATGCTGCTGAAGCACTGGCCGGCGTTCAAACGGCGATTGCGAATACAGCCGATGTGAATGGCAGTAACATTAACGCTGGGACGTTTGTTTCTAATTTAGGTGTTTCCTGGTTATACTCGGCTGAAAATGGATCGTGTTTATCTTTGCCTTACGGTCATGCCACGGATCGGTTGAAAATTATGGTTGTTCGGATTTCGTCAAATGCTAATAACTTTACGTGGACGTTTCCGATTGCTTTTGATTATTTCTACAGAGTGGTGTCAAACTGTAACTTGTTGTTAAGTTCAGTCGACAGTTTATCTTCGATTACCGTTATTGATAATAACCGCGGCGATACGGAAAAACATTCTGTGATTGATTTGATTTTAGTCGGTGTATAGGAGGTCAAAATGTTTTACGGAAAACACAAAAAAGACGGCAGTTACGGTTTTTTCATGTCATCGGACAAATGTTTAAACGGCGTTGAAATATCGGATGAGACCTGGAAAAGTTTGATGACCGGCCAAAGAAACGGTAAAAAAATCGTTCCGGATGAAAACGGCGCGCCTGTTTTGCAAGATGTCGAAGACACGCGCACGTATGTGCAAAAACGTCAAACGGCTTATCCGTCTGCGAGCGAATTTTTGGATGCCCAAGTTAAAATGAACTCGGGAGATCCGGTTTTGATGGCCGCCGGTTCGGCACAGCTTCAACAATATATTGAAGATTGTTTGGCGGTTAAGGAAATGTATCCGAAACCTTAAACGTTGTTGAGAAAAGGCCAAGAAATTCTTGGCCTTTTTGTTATTTTTTCAAGAAATTTTTCATTTCTTTTAAGTGTTTTTTCAATTTTTTCTTTTTCTCTTTATATTTCTTCTTCTTTTTCCCGAAGGTGATTTTTGACATCACTTTGTACTTGCGATACAACCATTTTTCTTTCGACAAGTGCGCAATGTCCTTTAATCGCTGGTGAATCGGTGCCATGTCGATTTGCGAGACGGTTTGGGAAACATTGTTGAAAATAATTTCTTCATAAAAAGCCGTTTGTCGAGCGTATCGCCACCAAATATCGGCCAAAGGACGATACGGTTCCCGCCACGGTTTAATGTTGTCGCAATAATGAATGATTTTAGGATTTTTCAACGCTTGGGTATACATATCAAACATGTCGATGGATAACTCTTTGCCCAAATTTTCGGCCCGAATTCGGGTAATCCATTCAATATTCCATGTGATGTCAATATATGTGGCGCGTCCCTGACAAACAATATTCAAAACGTCTTGATCCAAACACAACAGCTTTTTATCCATTTTCAGTTGTTCGAAAAATTGAGCCATGGTGTTTTCTTTGATCATTTGTTTAATGTTGAAAATCAGTGTGCCGGCTTGGAAATAATTTTCCGGATGTTTTAAGCCGATTTCCTGATCATATTTTTTCAATTCATATTTATGAGGCCCTAAACGCCACCGGTTAGCTTCGGCATCTCGGCAGGCACCGATCAGCGTGTCTTTTAAGTCATAATCCATTAATTTGGCTACGTCATCCAAAACAATCATGTCGGAGTCCAAATAAATGACTTTATCAAAGTTTTTGAAAAGAGACGGTGCAAAAAAACGGAAGTACGTTGAAACCGTGTAATATGCATAAACCGGGAAAGAAACTTTAAACTTGGCCATAATCAGATCCATATCGCAAAACCGCAGACTGACGTTGGTGCGGCCTTTCACAAGATCTTTTAACCGGTTTTGATTGGCCGGCGTTATTTGACTGCTTAAAATGAAAATATCATAATTTTTGTCGGCTGATGTGTGCGCCAGCAAAGAATGGAGTGTTACCCCCAAAAATGGCACATAGTTGTTGTCGCTCGGCAAAATAATCGGGACATTGTTTTTGTCAAAGGCCGGTTTAATGTCTTTTTCAAGATCCGTGTTCATCAAATAAGCCACCGGCAGACATTGCATTTTTTTGCCTTGTTGTTTTAAATACGTTAAATAAATACCCGTCAACCGTTCGGCGACAAATCCCATGGCACGAATGCCTTCTTGAGACCGCCCGGAATAGTCTACGGTTTTGTGAAGTTCCAATAAAATATCGAATAAGAACGGCGCAAATTCCATAAACAGTTCTCTTTTCATGATGAACATGTTAAACAAATAAGCTTGGTTGCCGTGAATATAAGAATCCGCCGTTTTGGCCAGTTTAGGATATTTCTTTTTCAAGATTTTAACGGCAGTTTCCAAGTCCGAAATGTCGTGTTGCGGCCCTTCCAGATATTGTTGATATACGCTTTGTGCATTCCAACAATTGGTATGGTGAATGATAGGGGCAAAAACATCATATTTGTTCAACAAATCTTGAATATTTTTTGAATCATAGTGTAATGTTTTTAAATAACTTTTGTCAGGAAACGGTAAAAAATAAATAGGATTAACGTCTTCATGAAAAATAAAATGTCGCCGGTAGTGCATTAATCCGATAAAATCGGGATTTCCGATTTCATCATAATGTTTCCAAGCCCAATAAAGAGCGCCCAATTCGCCGAATTCGCGATTGTAAGCCGAAATGTTTTCCCCGGTATTGTCGCCGGTTAAATGATCAACAAGCCATTGATAGTCATCCGGATTCAATTTGCCGTCTTTATTGCGTTGCAAGGCGATATCTCGTCCGCCATGAACGGGAAAGAAAACGTCATCTTTCAACAAATAAGCCGGTTTGTGGTAAGAAATGATCAGTTTTAATGTATGAGGCATATAAATATTCCTTTAGTCTTTAACATATATTTTTTTGTATTTTTTTCGTGTTTTTTTATTGAGAATGAAAAAACTGATGATGCGATGGTAAAAGCGTTTTAATTTACTTATAAATGTCCGATGATTTAATAAAATATCCTGACGGTCTGCTAATACCCATTTAACGAAACATTCTGTTGCGGAATCGAAGTATTGATACGAAAATGTTTTGTCTTTTAATAAAGGTAAATAAAATTGGCGTAATCGTTTATAAAATTCTGATTTATATTGAGGATCGGTTATATGAAAATATCCTCTTAAACAGTTTGTTACATGATAATAGAAAACCTCTTTGTAAATGTTCCATAAATTTTCTTTTAATAGGATTTCTTTTATATAATTTGCATGTTCGCACAAATAAAGGATATTTTTGCCCGGTTTTTTCGTAGAAGAGTTTTGTCCGTCTTCCAATCGATAATGTAACAGGTATTCATTTAAAACCGAAACGCGTTTGGCCTTTACCAAGACTTCAAACATAAACGGAAAATCCTGATACGTTGCGCCGGGTGTCGTGCGCAACTTAATAGATTTAATAAAATCAGCGCGGTACAAGGTCGCCCAAACGGATGAATGATATGTCAATAAAGCCGGATAATCTTTGACTTCAAAATTGACATTAAGCGGCGCGACCAGCGGTAAATCCGTGTGCAAATGCGGGTAGGGAATGTCTGTCGGATCGGCGGCAGAATTGTGCAGATAGAAATTGCATTTGACAACATCGGAATTTAATCGAACCGCTTGATGATATAATTTTTCATACATGTCCGATTCAATGAAATCGTCCCCTTCAATAATGCCGATGTATTGTCCTTTCGCCAGAGCTATCCCTTGATTGACGTTATCGCCGTAACCCGAGTTTTTCTTGTGCACCACACGGACGCGTTTATCTTTTTGAGCAAATTCGTCACAAATAGCAGGGCTTTTGTCAATCGATCCGTCATCCATTAAAATGACTTCAATGTCAGTTAACGTTTGATTTAAAATGCTTTGAACACATTGATGCAGGTACTTTTCATTACCGTAAATCGCAACAATGACGGAAATTTTAGGTTGCTTTTTCATCTTTATCTCCTTATGCGGGGGTTCCGTATTTTTGGGAATAGTCCATTAAAATTTCTTCCAATTTATCAATAGCCTTTTCTTGCGTTAAATGAGACAACGCATATTCTTGCGCGTTTTTCGCAATTTGGACGGCTTCATCATAATGTGCTTCGGCCCAATCCAATTTTTCCGTTAAGTCGGATAAATCTTCTTTGACCGGAATATAATGGACAAAGGGCTTTAAGTCTTCATAGAAATATTCTTTCCATTTCCGCTCGGCAATAAACAACGGGCGCCCGGTGAATAATAAAACTTTTAACCGGCCGGAATAACCGTATCCTTGCAAGTCAATTAAATATTTGTATTCCGTATGATCTTGGAACGTGACAAATTTATCCGCTTTTTGTGTGCGATAAATTTGATACGTTTCGCGTTTCCAATTCGCGCCGATCGCTTCGATGCGGTTATCTTTTAACGACATTTCACACAAAGTGACGCGGGAAGGGTGCGTTTCCGCACTGCCTATCCAAAACAGTTTGTCATATTTGTAAGGTTCTTTGGATCTGGCCACGATTTCATCAATTAATTGTTTATAGCTGTAGACACCGATGGTCGCCCATCCGTCGAATGTGAAATCAGGGATTAAAATCACATTTTGTTGCTCGTCCGTCCGACAAAAAGCAGCATATTGTTCGTTCGTGCCGGCATAATCAGCCGTCTTAATAATTAAATCGAAACTTTTGGGCAACTGCATCCGAATGCGCGTCATGGCAATTGCCAATAAATGGAACATAGAAATATTTCTGATTTCAATTGCCCCGTAATCCGTGATGGAAAAGCTGCGCGTGTTGACATCAAAGCTTAATTTCATCTCGGATCCGCTCGGCGTTTGCAGCGGAATCATTTTTTTCCTTTTCCGATAAACCGGAATACCCAAAACGCTATATTTGGTTTGAGACTGTTTTTCTTTGATTGTGACAACGGGTAATCCCAAAAATCGAATGGTTCTTTTCTTTTTCATTTGTTTTCCTTTGTAATGTGGTTCATTTTTCTTTTTCGATAATCGTGCCGTTTTTGCTTGTCAAAAATCAGACAAGAATACAAACGAACAAAGCCCTTATATAACTTTGTTCGCGGTCGAATGGCAGAATAAAGCTCGGTTTGCTTTTCGTCGATTAACAGACGAACATAATGAGACAGAATCGGATCGAAAAGCGGCCAAGGCATGTCTTGAATATTTTGTTGATAAAATGGAACAAGCTGTTGGTAATACGCGTCTCGATAAGCCGGTATCGTGATTTTAAAATAACCGAATAAGCAGGAAGTTACATGCCGCCAAAATTCATTTTGATAGCGTTCATAAACCCCCATTTCACGCATCACATTTTGGATATATTGAGCATGCTTAACTAAATATAAAACCTGTTTACCCGGTTGAACGGTTGACGAATTTTGCTTTTTTTCTTTGCGATAATGTATTAAATACGCCGGAACAATTGATAAACGGTCGGCTTTTAACAAAGCTTCGAAAACAAACGGAAAATCTTGATAACTGGCTCCCGGTGTTTCCGGCATTTTGATGTCTTTTATAAAAGAACGTTTGTAAATCGCTGCCCATACCGATGAATGATATGTTAAAATTTCCGGGTAATCGGCAACGTTGAAAGCACCTTTCGGTTCTTTAGAGGAATCTGCCGTAAATCGATGATGTATGTTTTGCTTTTTCCGAAAACGGCTGTAATAATAAAAATAACATTTGGTAATGTCCGTTTGATGAGCGTGCGCATTTTCGTATAACTTTTCATACATGTCCGGTTCGATGAAATCATCTGCCTCTACGATACCGACATATGTTCCGCGTGCCAATTGAATGGCTTGGTTAATTGTTGATCCGTATCCGCTGTTTTCTTTGTGAATGACCCGAATGCGTTTGTCTTTTGCGGCATATTCGTCACAAAGAAGGGCGCTTCCGTCCGATGAACCGTCATCCATCAGTAAAATTTCAATATCCGTCAGCGTTTGACATAAGACGCTGTCAATGCATGCGTGCAGGTATTGTTTGCTGTTGCATAGTGGAATGATGACAGAAACTTTCGGCATGCTATCCTCTTGTTTTTTGAGCAATTAATCGGCAAAAGATTTGATTTTCATTTAAGCGAGGCGCAAAGCCCGGCTTTTCTTCTGCCGATAAAATGTGAAACCCGTGATGTTCCAGCTTTTTTTGAGTCTTCGGTAAATCAATAAAACGCCGGAAATGGCCTTCAAAAATAAAAGCATCCGGTTGGTCGGCGACAGGTTCGCCTTTGCGGTAAAATTCATTTTTTTGACCTCTGGCCTCGATTAAAAAGGAACCGTTTCGGTGCAAATGACGATAAGCCCAATCAAAAACGCGTGTTTCTTCATCCTGTGAAATCGTATGCAACGTAAAGCGGGAATAAATGGCATCAAACAACTGCATATTTTTTAAGCGGGTAAAATCAGCCTGTTGAAAACGAATATCGGGATAGGTCGCCGATAAGTAATCTAATTCTTTCTGGCATTGGTCAACCGCAGTCACGCGCAAGCGTTGAGACGCAAAATAAACAGAATCTCGTCCGTTGCCGCATCCGAGTTCCAAGATGCTCATGAACGGTTTTAAATAACGTTGCATGCAATAAACGGCAAACAAGGATGGTTCCGTCGGATGAGAGTGTGTGGCATAATAGTTCTGCCAATAGGATAAATCAGTCATTGTCTGCCTCTTTTCGGATAAGTTCTTGCATGTCAGCAACGCTGGCCGCATTCAGCCGACCCATAATGCTGGGATGTTTGGGATAACAATCAATCGGAAAAGCCATATAATTATGGTAATATGTGGTTAAATACAGATGACTGTTGCGGGGAATATGAACAGTTAACCCTTCAAATTCAGCTTCATTTAACGGAAACACCCAATCATCCCGGAAAAAGCCCCGTTTTGGCGGGAAAGTTTCTATGCCGGAAAATAAGTATCCGTTTGAAAGCGCTTGTCGGTCTTTTAAAAACGCCGTCTGATACAAAGACCGAATTTCGGGGTAACGTTCCGGTTCAAAAGTGTTGTCCATTGTCATTAACTTGGACCAATCCGGTCGAACCATTTCCGTGTGGATGGTGTGAATCAAGTCGGACAGTTCCTTTTCCTGCGGTGAATCCAATTCCGGCGGATTGATAAAAGCACCTCTGTCATACGGAAAAATATCCACCTGTGCCGGAATGTTTTTGTAAAATATGCGAATAATGTCACCCGTCGAATAGTGGTATCCGTCTTGGGTAAATTCTTTATCCAAAAGCGTTAATAACCGGTCATAATCTTCCCGCAGCATGGAAATATCCAAATCATCATCCCACGGAATGTATCCTTTGTGCCGGACAGTCCCGAGCAAAGAACCGAAATCCATCCAATAGGAAAGGTTGTTTTCTCGGCAAACACGATCCAGCTTTTTCAATAAAACCAATCCCGCCTGTTGAATAAGGCGTAAATTACCGTGCGCTTTGGGAATATGCGTAATATCAACGGAAGAAGTCACAATGTTGCGTAAAATCGTTACTTCGGTTAATAATTGGTCTTGTTTGGCTTGCATCTGATTGACTTGGTCAGATAACACAGTTGTTTTTTCGGTTATGAGCCGAATTAAATCGTGATTGGCATTTGTCGAACCCAACAGCTCTTGATAGCGCCGTTTGGCAACTTTTTTCCGTTTTTCTTTGTATTTAAACAATCTTTTTAAAAAGTGGGTCATTGTTTTTCCTTTATGGTATCAAACAACTCTAAAGCCCGATTGACGGCTTTGTCCATATCATAATATTTATAATCGCCTAAACGTCCCAAAAAGTAAACATGCCCGTTTTGTTTTTGAGCTTCGGCCAAATACGCATCATAAATCGCTTTGTTTTGGTCATTGACAATCGGATAATAAGGATCATTTTGACCACGCACGTAATTTTGCGGATATTCAAACGACACGACGGTTTTGTCCGATAAATCATTTAAAAAATATTTGTATTCACCGATGCGTGTGAAATCATAATTGTTTGGGTAATTGATAACGGAATTTTCCTGAAAATACGAATAGGGGTATGTCCGAAAGTCCAATCGAATGCTTCGATAGGGCAATTCGCCGTGTTTGTAATCAAAGAATTCGTCAATTGAACCCGTATAAAAAATACGTTCGTATTCAATCTCTTGCTTGAGGATGTTAAAGTCTTTGTTCAGCTCGACATGAATGCGCGGATGATCCAGCATGTTTCGAATTAAAGCCGTAAATCCTTTGAGCGGTATCCCTTGATATTTATCTTGAAAATATCGATTGTCTTTGCTGACATAAACCGGCACACGTCCCGTAACGGCCGGATCTAACTCTTCCGGCGTAACGCCCCATTGCTTCAACGTATAATTCAAAAAAACATTTTCATAGACGAAGTTGGCCAAGAATTCCAAATCCGGATCCCCTTCTTTTCGAAGCGTTAAAATCGGAACTTTCACATTATATCCGAAACGGGAAATCAGCTTTTCTTCCAATCTGTTTGCCAAAGTTTGCGGGAAAACCTGTCGAATGCTGTTTAAGTTAAACGGAATAGGCACGCGCATTCCGTCAATTTGCGCCAATACGTGGTGAAAGTAGGGATGCCAATCGGTAAATCGGCTTAAAAAATGCCAAACATTTTCTAATCCGGTATGAAAGATGTGCGTCCCGTATTGGTGAACACAAATATTGTTTTCATCCGTGTAATCGTATGAATTGCCGGCAATATGGCTTTTTTTATCAATGATTAAAACGTCTTCGTCTAAAACATCTGCGATTTGTCTTGCAATCGTTGCACCGGAAAAACCGCATCCGACGACTAAATTTTTAATTTTTTCCATATTGTTCCTCAAAGAATGTCAAGACTCGATTCACAGCCAAGTCCATGTTATAATATTTATAATCACCAAGTCTACCTAAAAAGTGTATGTTTTTAAATTTTTTCGCTTTTTCAATGTATTTGTTGTAAAGCGCTTGATTTTTCTCTTGCGGAATCGGGTAATAACGTTCGTTCTTGCCCCGTTCAAAAGCCGCCGGATACTCAAAAGAAACAACCGTTTTGTCACTGACGTCATTTAAGAAATGCTTATGTTCGCAAATTCGGGTAAAGTCGTAGTTGGTCGGGTAACTGACAACTGCAACCGGTTGAAATTGAGGCGTATTCATTTCTCGGATATCAAAGGTTAAACTGCGATAGGGCAGTTCTCCCAATTCGTAATCGAAAAAGGCGTCTATCGGACCAGTGTAATACAAGTTTTCGTATTCAAACGCGTTCTTATCAAAAGGCGTGTTCAACCGAACATCAATCAACGGGTTATCCAAAATGCGTTCAATCATTTTCGTGTATCCGTCTAACGGAATGCCTTGATACGGGTCGTGGAAATAACGATCATCTTTGGAAATACATATCGGGACACGTTTGGCAACGGACGGATCCAACTCTTCGGGTGTCATGCCCCACTGCTTTTTGTAATAATGCAAACAGACATTTTCATACACATAAGCGGATAATTTTTCCAAATCCGGGTCTTGAATCTGCTTTAACTCTAAAATGGAAATCGTGTTGCCGAAGCCGACTTTTTGCAATAACTTATCTTCATACAGATGTGCTAATGCGGGCGGAAAAACGGCATAAAGAGAATTTAAATTGAACGGAAGCGGAATATTGCGGCCGTCAACAAAAGCTTCGACTTTTAAAAAGAACGGATGCCATTGCGTGAAATCGGACAAATAATCCCATACACGTTTGTTTTTTGTGTGGAAAATATGTGGGCCGTATTTGTGAATACAGATACCGTTTTTATCCCGGTAATCATAACAATTCCCGGCGATGTGATTTTTCTTTTCAATCACAACAACCGGTTCTTTTAATTCATGCGCGATGCGTTCGGCCAAAACAGCGCCCGATAAACCGGCGCCGACAATTAAATGTTTTATTTTCATGCGTAAACAAGCTCCTTTTGTTCATACGCTGCCCGTAAAATTTTTTGATTTTTGCGGCATTGGCTGATTAACATGGGCTTTGTCATCGGTAAAACATGCCGGTGTAGCTTTTGACAATCCAAAATGAATTGGTCTTTAGGCGTTTTGCTTGAATCAAAATCAACATTTTGAGGTCCGACCATTTCCGTCAACAGTTCGAAAAGGGACGTTCCGAAGCCGGAACCGATATTATAAACGCCGCGCGCATCCGCATGTACCAGGGCATGCAAAGCCGATTGCAAATAAGCGCGGGTGATGTAATCTTTGACGGTTGCCGGGTTTTCCGTTGCCGTTAAATGGTGTTTTTCGGCCATTTCCGATGTAATCCATCCGATGAATGTTTTATATCCTTTGCGCAAAACAGGCTCTCCGATGACATTGGCAATTCGGACGATTGTCAGTTGATCGCCTAAAATAGATTTTAAGTGTTCTTCTTCTTTGATTTTATTGCGGGAATAAAAGTCAGTTGCCGCCAGCGGTGCTTCTTCTTTATAAACCGTGACGTCTTGAGACGAACCGTATACTTTTCTGGAACTTAAAAAGAAATAACGGACATCTGTCCCTTGGATGCATTTTGCAATGTCCGTGTCAATGATTTCATCCACCGTGAAATTTCGCGAGGAAAATTCCGGATGCAGACAAAAGTTGATAACAACGTCGGCCGAGCGAATCAGATGAGCGTTCTTTTCCAAGTCAGGCATGAACAATATCGTTACGTCATCCTGTACAAAAGATTCTCTTATGCCTTGCGCAAGATAGCTGGTTTCACCGGTGATGATGATTTTTGTCATGGTATAATCCTATCAGCCGCAGAAAACGGCGTTTTACATATTTAATCTTTCTTTTATAAAACGTTTTGGCATCCGTCTCCCAGTAAACCAGCGGCAATTCCGTGATTCGAACAGATGTGTGACGTTTTAAATGTTCGATGTATATGTTTTGAAGCCTTTCCGATAAAAAGCCGAAAACACGCCGTTGATACGAATCGTATGATGAGATGTCAATGCGTTTTTCCACTTCAAACAAAATATCGAACAACCATTTTTCATAGGCCTGAAAATAAGGCTTGCTCATGATAAACAAATTACAAAAATAACCCGTTTTTTCATTCAGCACGTCTTTTGCGGTCGGCATCATTTCCGGGTACTTTTCTTTCAAAACAGCTAAAGCCGCATCTAAATCCTTGATGTGATGTTCTTGCGCATAATAGTTGTAAAGAGACATCGGCCGGTGAATGGACACTTTCTTGCGTTGAGGTAAAATAATATCAGCATTTCGACACTTTTGCGCAATCATTTCAGGGGTCCATCCGTACCGGCGGGATAATTTATTTGAAAATGTGTGAAAGGAGGCAAAGCCAGGCTTTTCGGAAAAGTCCAAAAAGCGGCGGTAATGAAAAATCCCGTAATAGTCCGCATCAACATTCTTCCAAATCCAATAATGCGCCGTCAGTTCAGAGAAAAACGGATTTTTCTCGCTGATATGATCGCCCGTGTTGTCAGCGCATGCCGAACCGGTCGGACGGCTTCCTCCCACCCAAATGGGAGTCAGAGTCGGATTTTGAATCATCGGCGTCGCCTTGTGACAGCAAACGAAGAGCTTTATATTCATAAGCGTTTTTCCTTATTCATGCATTGCCTGAAGTCTATTCTAAATCGTATCTGATTTCAATCATAAAATGCAAATGATAATTATAGTATTCTATTTTTGAGTGTAATTATTGATTTTAAAAGATTTACATATTAAAAAATTTTTATTTGAAAAAAGGCAGGATTTCTCTTGAAAAATGGAATTTCGCAACCATCCTTAAAAAGGTAAAAGTGGGTCAGGCATTGACTTATTGTTTCAATCCCTTTATAACTAAAAGACAAGAACAATCGTGTAGATACCGAGATTGGATTTGTTTGATGAAGAAAGCGCCTTGTTTCGAAGCTGAAAAGCTTCCCGAAATTTCCGTCATTATTCCCGTTTATAATGTGGAAAAGTATTTAAAGAGTTGTTTAGATTCTGTTTTAAATCAGACTTTTACGAACTATGAAATTATCTGTATCAATGACGGCAGTACGGATACGTCTTTAAAGATTTTAGAAGCGTATCGGAAAAAGGACGCCCGGATACATCTTATTTCCCAAAAAAATCAAGGTTTGTCGGCCGCACGTAATGCCGGTGTTGCGGCGGCTTGCGGAACGTATGTTTATTTCTTGGATTCGGACGACACGTTGCATCCGCAGACGTTTGCATGCCTTTATGATTTGATGATTCGGCATGAAGCGGATATGGTTGTGTGTCAACAGAAACGCGTGAAACAGGTGCCGACGGTTTTTGAACCCGTTGACAGTCATCATGTGCCGGTTACGGTGACTTCTAATCCGTTGTCTCTTTTGGGCGATAAAGGGCGCTTTCATATTTCCGTCCATGCTTGTGTTAAGCTTTATAAAAAATCATTGATTGCTGATAGGACCTTTATTCCGGGCATTTATTTCGAAGATTTTCCGTATGCGGTTTGTTTGATGAAAAAGCATCCGAAAACGGTTGTGACACAGGTACCTCTTTACTATTATATGGAAAATAATCAATCCATTACGCATTCTAATTGGACGGTAAAGAAACTAACAGATTACTGCATCGGATTGAATGCTGCTTTGACATGTTATCAAGACCATCAAAAGGAATTGAACTACATTTTGAAACGCATTTTCCCTCGAATCATAAAGCAAGCTTTTAACAGTATTTTCCGTCATGTGACAAATACGGCGGAATTGATTCAGATATTGCAAGTGTATCAACAGTTTTTTATCCAGTTAAACGAGAAAGGATGGTTTTCTTGCAAAGGCCATAAGGTCATGCGTTATTGGGCTTATCGGCGATTGATGAAAGCCAAAGATGTTTCGTCCGTTATTCCGATGATGAAAAGGATTTTTAAGTAATGACAACAGGCATTCACATTGTTTTTTGTGTCAGTAATAATTATGTAACGCATTTAGGCGCAGCAATGGCTTCCGTGTTACAAAATAATCCGAATACGGATTTTTCCTTTCATATTTTATCGGCCGATTTAACGGAAGAAAGTAAGAAGCAGATTTGGAAACTGAAAACACGCTTTCCTCGATTTGACGTAGAATACTTGGTTCCGCCGGCGGCTTTGTTTCAAGGGTTGAAACTGACAATTCCCCACATTTCGATTGAAACTTATTTCAGGTATGTCATTGCTGACCTGTTACCCGATTTGGACAAGGTGCTTTATTTGGATGCAGACTTGATTGTGGCGGGAGATTTAACACCTTTGTGGCAGACGCCGTTATCAGAGGAGGCGTATTTAGCTGCCGGTGTACCGGATTTGTGGATTGAAAAGTTAAATTATAAATCGACGCTCGGGTTTCAAAAAAAAGATGTATATGTGAATGCCGGCGTTTTATTGTTTAACTTAAAGAAAATGAGGGAACAATCTGTTTCTAAACAATTTCTTGAAATGCAAGAACAATGGAAAGATCGGATTTGTTTTCAAGATCAGGACATCATTAATTTAACGCTTTTGGGAAAAATAAAATTGGTTGACAGTATTTATAATTTCACGAGTTATCATTATAAAAAAGAAAAATCCAAACGCAGCAAGGCTGTTGTTTTCCATTTTACGGGCTTCAAAAAGCCATGGATTAAACAGTATTCGCATCAATTGAAAAAAGTGTATCAAAAATATGAAAAAGTATTTCATCGCGTTCAAAATCGAAAAATAAAAGTCGGTTTATTGATTGATGAATTTTTCGGCGGAGCAGGAACGGCTTTTGGCGGATACGGTTTTTTGGCGCGCAAATATATTGCGAAATATATTCCGGACGACAACATTCAGATAGACGTCTTGTTGGGGAAAGGTCATTCTCATTACCGGTGTGAAAAATATCACGTGGACGATGTGAATTTATACAAGCTGCCGCGTTGGTCTTTCTTCGCGAAACGGTGGCTGAAGAAGCAAGATTACAATCTGTATTTAAGTATTGAGCTGACATCCGATTATGTTTTGAAACATGAAACGGATCCGAACAAGAAACTGATTTTGTGGATTCAAGATCCGCGACCTCAATACGAGTGGGATGAAATTGCAACAATGACATTAATGCCGGAGCCGAATTATTATTGTCAAAGAATTTATGATTTTGTTCATGATTGGTATCATCAAGGCCGGGTCAGATTTATAACTCAAGGCTTATTTTTAAATCAAAAAGCAAAGGATTTATATCGGTTGGCTGAGGATACACCGATTCAATATTTGCCTAATCCTATTGAGTTAGATTCTCAATTTGATGTCAAAACGTATCCTAAAAAAAACCAAATTGTTTTTTTAGGACGTTTAGAAGATGTTAAACGAGGTTGGTTATTTTGTGAAATTGCCAAACGTTTACCTGAATATCAATTTTATGTGTTGGGTGCAACAAACAAACATAAGAAAAGAACTGAATACATTTTTGATAAATATAAAAATATCCCTAATTTGAATTTTACCGGGCTTGTGGAAGGACAAGAAAAAAATCAATATTTGAAGGATGCAAAAATCTTGATTAATACATCTATCCATGAAGCGCTTCCGATTTCTTTTTTAGAAGCTCTCGCTTATGGAACGGTTTTGGTCAGTAACAGAAATCCCGAGAACGTGACAAGTCGTTTCGGTATTTGGGTCGGCGACGTGTTGGGAGACGGTTTTGATCAAGTGGATTTATTTGTTGATGCTGTAAAAGAGCTGATGGAAAACGATAAAAAAAGAAAGCAACTGTCAAAAGCGGCTCGGGAATATGTGGAAAAAGTTCATAATGTTCCCAAGTTTATACATGATTTAAAAAGTGTGATTTATCAAGAGGCTGAATGATGAAGTTATTGAAGCGGATATTTTGTCTTTATTTGTATGATAAAAGGGATGAATAAAAATGCTCCTTTCTATTGTTCTTCCTTTTTATAATGCGCAAGCTTATTTATCTCAAGCCATTGAAAGTGTTTTAGCACAAACATATCCCGATTGGGAGCTTTTACTTATCAATGATGCTTCTACGGATGATTCCGGAAAGATGGCGAAGGATTATTGCCGAAAGGATAAACGGATTCATTTGTTTGTCAATGAACAAAATTGCGGAGCAGGTCTTTCTCGAAATTTTGCTATAACAAAGGCCAAAGGAGATTATTTAATGTTTTTGGATGCAGATGATCTCTATAAGTCGGATATTTGTGAAAAAGTTGTAGAAGTAATTAAGCATTGTTCAACACAACCGGATGTTATTATTTATCCTTTTGAATATTTAAATCATGATGAAAAAGGATGTTGGGTAAAAAGGTATTCTACAGGACCTCTTACCCTTAAAGAATATGATATGTTAGATTCTGTTGTTTTATGGAATCAAGCATGGCGAATACCGTTTATTAAAAAATATCATTTTTCATTATCTACAGCATCTATTTCCGCAGATCACAATTTTGTATTGCCGGCTCTTTTAAAGGCAGAACGTTTGTTTTATTTAAATGAAATAGGGGTAACCTATCGCATTACTTCATCGTCGATGAGTCATGCGAAAGCTTCTTTTGAAAAACAAAATCTGAACGATGAAATTGTTTTTGAACAATTGGAAAAAGACTTAAAGCGATTAAATTTATATAAGGAAAGAACCTTTAATGTCATGAAAGCAGTTATTTACAGCTGGCAAATTAGTTTTTCGCCTCTGATGAATAAAAGATTGTTCAACCGCGATAAAGCATTCTTTAAAAAAAGCGGATTGACAAAAGCTGACTTTGATTGTTGGAAGCATCCGGAAAGTTATCGAAAATTCCAAAAATTGATGAAGCATTCATATTTTTATTATTATTTAAAAGAAATAATTAATAAGTTGCCCTTATAAAGCTGTTCCTTTTCGGGGGCGAAAAAGATGAGTCATATCAACGCCTTCTAACTGCAACAGCTTGATTTTGACATCAATGCCGCCGGCGTATCCGGTCAGGCTGCCGTTTGTCCCGACGACGCGGTGGCACGGAATAATGATGGAAATCGGATTTCGGCCGACAGCACCGCCAACCGCTTGAGCAGACATATTCTTTCCGGTGTCTCGCGCGATTTTTTGCGCAATTTGTCCGTAAGTTATGACTTGGCCATAGGGAATTTCACATAAAATTTTCCAAACAGCCTGACGGAAAGGGCCGCCGTGCGGTGCTAACGGTTTTTCAAAAGCGGCCGGCATTTTTTTATGAAAATAGCTGTCCAGCCATTGCCGCGTGTATTCAAAAATCGGCAAGTCCGCTTTCTCACATAAGTCGGCAGGAGCCGTGTCAGCATAATATTTTTGTTTGTCTATCCACAGTCCCGTTAATGCCGTTCCGTCGCTCGTTAATAAAAGTCGCCCGATTGGGGATTGATAATATGTTGAAAACATGTGATGCTCCCGTTGTTCATATTCATGTTCCTGACACGATTATAATACCAGTTTATGTTTTTTGAAAAGGAAAAATAAACGGCGAACCGGCTCTGTGTTCGTTTTTCAAAAATTTGAAGTTTATTTGTAAAAAAGAGCTTGACAGTAGGTGGGGGGGGGGGGTATAGTACATCATATGGTATTTATAAAAGGAGAATGATTATGCCACAAAAAACAGAAATGGAACGATTAGAAGCCTTGAAAGAACAAGGCGCTCTTAATGAACAGGAATATCAATCACTCATTAAAAAGATTTTTCGGCCGGGAATGTCCGAACAAGAAAAACGCCAAAAAATATTGTTGGGAATGCTGACATTAAGTGTTATCAGTATCTTAAGCGGGTTAGGCTTTATTATCGGCGCCAATTGGGACGTTATTCCTTATTCCGTCAAGTTGGGAAGCGCGCTTGGTTTGTTTTTGCTGTCGCTCATGGGGGTTGTTTATTGTCACAACAATCATTACCCGAATTTAAAAGAATTATGTTTAAGTGCGGCATTTTTGCTTATTGCCGGAAACATGGCCATTATTCAACAATATATGCAAACGCAGTTGACTTGGCATCAAGGCAGCATGATTTGGTGGGGACTCTCTGTTCCTTTGTTATTTTTGACGAAAAAGATGTGGTTGCCGATAGCATCCGTTCTTTTATTCGTTTTCGGGATGTGGGAATACCTTTATGAAATTATAAAATATATGAACTATATGTTGATTGCCGGTCTGCTTTCCGTGGTTGTTCTCGTGTCTTTTTTGGGGGGCGCAAAAGCAAGAGTTATTCGCTATGTGGCTTTTATGTTGGGGATTTTCGTTTTGGCTGCGGGAGACGTTCAAACAGGTGATTTTGCCGGATTGATTTCAATTGTTATATTTTTGGTATGTTTGGCAACTATATCGCAAAATCCGGAAAGAAGCGTCCGTTTTTGTCATTATCTTATAGTGTTTATTGTCTGCCGGATTTTCTTGCTGTTCTTTGTCGCATATCATAATTTAATGAGCATCGGGCTTCAATTGATTGTCTTCGGAACAATTTTGTTGATACTGGCCGGCGGGTACTATTATTTCTTTGACGTGATACAAAATAAGCTCAAAGGGTTAGTTCATGATAAAAAGTAAAGGAATGATTATTTTATTGTCAATACCGTTTTTGGTTTTGGCCGGCTGGATGTCTTACGCGCTTCATTTTGTTCGAAACGCACAGGAAGTTGTTCTGCCCGTGCAAGGATACGATCCGCGTAATATATTATCTGGACATTACATCCGATTTCAAATAAAGTGGGAACAGGCCGATTGTTTTCAGCTGGATTGGAACGGTGTTTGTCCTTACAAAGACTTTGCCGAAGTGGATTCATATTATGTTCCGGAAAATCAAGCGCGTGATTTGGAACGAAAACTGAATTCCTCGGATTATCTGGCAGAAATTGTCTTTGCCTATCAGCCGGGCGTAAGGCCGATTGCTAAAGAATTCCGAATAAACGGACAAACCGTTCTTTACTCTCGCTGAAGTGTGTTTATAAAAAAGTCAAAGTGATGTTTGTTTTATGACTGGAGGAAATATGTTCAAAAAATTCATTTCATTATTCGCCCTTATTTCTTTGGGAGCCGAACCGGTTTATGCTGCCAGCTTGCCCGGTGCAACTATTGCCAATGAAAAGCTTATTCAAGATACGCTGCCGACTGTTTATATGAGCGTTGCGGTATATGCATCCGGATGCGATGATTTTTCTGTATCGAATACAAAAGTTTTACAGGAACCGCATGATTTAAAAACTGAAAACGGTCGCCATGTCGCCGGAAAATGGCAGGAATTATGGACGGTCAAGGCTTGTCAACAATCATTTGATGTTCCTGTTTATTTTATTTTGGATCCGACAGGGGCGACGTATGCGGTTGATGTCAGAGCTATTCGTGAGGTGTCTTCAACGAATACCCGTCCGAAAGAAAGGGGAAATACCCGTTTAAATCTTGACAATCCGAATGGCACAGCAAAAGTTGCCGTCGATTTTCGAGAGAATGCGGAAACGGGAGAAATCTCTGTTGTCTCTCGTGATGCAAATACGGGGAAAGTTATCAGCGAAACATCCGGTAAAAAGAATGAATATGTTGATTCCGTTTCACATATTCCCGGTGCTTCACATGAAATCCATTTGCAAAAGAGCAAAACACATGCGGATGCTTGGGAAGGTACGATTAAAGCTTCGACACCGGATGGGGGAGATATTGATGTTTCTATGCAAGGTGATAATCTTGCGGGAACAATTTCCGAATCAAATAGTAAATATAAAACAAAAATAACATTTAATAACGGTTCTGCTCAAGTTGAATTCATAGACGTGAACACCCAAAAAGTTTTATTCACGGTGAAAGGTAATGAGGATTATGGTCAGGTGTATGATGCGAATAATCGTTTAATTGCCGAAGGGAGTACGGAAAATCCCAAAATTTATGATAAAAAAGCCTATGCCGAATTTGAACGTGTTTCAGATTATGAAGATGAAGAAGAGGATGACTTCGAGATAGAAAGTTTTTCGGATTTACGGAATCTTTTAGGTCTTTAAAGAGCATACGCATACGCCCCTCTTGCCACAAATAAGCCGCAGAGGGGCGATTGTTTTATTCATTTGAAAACTATAAAAATTGCCCCAACAGAGCGGTTGCAAGTAGGTGTGCAATATAGCCATTATTGAATGGTTTGTTATGGTGTAAGGCATTATATGAGAAAATCCGAAAATCTAATAACTGTTTATAATAATCGGATTTTCATCTTCTTCCGGCTCTTGAAATTTATTTTTATTTTCATTGAAATTTCTTAAATGTTGTTCAGCCTCATTCTTGAGGACGCGTTTCAATAATTCGTTGTTTTAAAACTTCGTCCGGTGCATAGATGTAATAATGTTTAAAATCAGCATTATATTTTTTGGCAATCATCTTGGCATAATCTCTATCTTTTCTAAGCCAAAAACCCATATCAAAAATAACATCAATTCCAGCTGATAAGTGTTCTTTTGTTTCTTTCCAGAGTGTGTTTACAGCTTCACTAAAACATTTATTCCAGTTTTGCATATAATTTTCAGCTGAAAAATGTTCTATAACCCAAACATCTGGATTTAAATATACAGCTCCTTCTTTCATGGCTAATTTTTGAGCATATGTAGATTTACCTGCCGCAATAAACCCTTGCATAATATGTAGAGTTGCTTTTTTCATAATAAAACCTCTTTGATACTATAATTGTTTATTTCAGATAAATAAAGAAGTTATTAAAAGCAAAAACTCACCCCCCTTAAATCGGACAGGGTGTGAGGCGTGGTTTATAAACAAAAAGCACCTCAATCGGTGCTTCTTAAAAATGGTGCCGCTGGTGAGAATCGGACTCACGACCCCTCCCTTACCAAGGGAGTGCGCTACCACTACGCTACAGCGGCACGACATGGTGTGTATTTGTACTGTAAAATGATTTCCTTGTCAAGTGTAAAGTCGATAAACCATGAAAAAGACCCCTATGTGTTGTAGGAGCCCTTCCATCTTGGCAAGGAGGTATGGAATGACTTACCAAGTGCCTATATTATACATCAATTTATGTAAATCGTCAAGGTGAACCGTACTCTCGACCATGACTTTTGAATGGGGGAATGCTGCGGTGAATGCAAACGGGAGATGTCACCCATTTAACAATATCTTCTTCATTTGATTTTTCGTCAAAAATGACAGAAGCTTTTGTTTTTAAACGACAAACATCTTGCTCGACCGGATGAGTCAAAATCGTTAGAGCCTGAGACCGACTTAATCCGTCCCGTTTGCGGATACGGTCGATTTGATTCTCTAAAGAGACATCGCAAAAAATAAGCCGAGCAGTTGGAAAACGTTTTTGAAAAGCATCCCAAATGCTGACATGGCGAAATCCGTCCAGTAACAGATGGTCGACAGGTAAACAGCTTTGATTGATCATCCATTCAATAAAACCATCAGCCCCTTTGGTATCAATCAACCGTTTGCCGAGGTTTTGCAAAACGTCCCGTGTCGGCTCTATTTCACGGGCATAACAGTACTTCTTTAAAACATCGCTGAAAGATGTATAAAAAAGAGGTACTGTTGTTAAAATTGTCCGTGAAACAAACGTTTTGCCGCTGGCAATGCTGCCGGAAATGCCCAAAATCATTCGCGTGTTTTTTCAAAAGAATCAAACAATGTCGGTTGAAAAGCTTCCTGAATGACAACCCAACCGCGTTTATCCTTTTTAACAACCGGCACCGGTGTTTGATATCGGATAACATCCGTCACACCCATCAATGTGACATAGCGAGCCTCTTTTCGGCTTTCCCAAAAAAGCGGATCATAATCTGCACAGATTTCTTTACCGTAAGATTTGACTTTTTGAAGTTGTTCGGGTGTAATGTTCGGAAAGTATAAAACTTTGCCGACGGTGAATTGCCCCAATACTTTTCCGCCCGGTTTTTTCATCAAAACAATATCACCGGATTGAACAATCCCATGAGGCGCGCATCGAACTTTACTGAACCGGCTCTCGATTGTTTTTTTGCCTTCTAAAATCAAATTTAAAAAAGGCTGCGTTAAGATTGCTAAATGCTTTGTCATCTTGTCTTTCCTCCCTGCTTCAATTGGAATAAAAGGACCGGAGTCATTTTAAATGAAGCTTGAGCCAGTTGAGCCAAAAAGTCATAAGTTCCCTTTATATCTTTTTTTACCTCATCAGAATTTAAAGCTTCCTTAAAATGAGTCGAAATTGTGTGTGAAATTTTATCAAAGGAATGGTTTTGTGCAATGCCCGCTAAAATAACGGAAACCGTTTCCCAACCTTTGATTTTCAAGCCGACATGCGTCGATGTCCATAAATCAATATCTTTGCGTGTCGGTGAACGGCGGCTGACCGAAGAAACCACAGCTTCTTCATCCGTACTTTTAAGGATTTCAGGCTTTACATAACCGGTTTCCGTTGCATTTTTACGGATTTTAATTTTGACTTTGCCGATAACGTGTTCTTCCCACATGCCTTTTTCAATCGGATAAGCTTTGTTTTGGGGCAGAACGGTTCCGTTATTCAGGAAAATCGCCATGTCACCGGTTCGCCAGTTGCCTAACTGAATGTGTTTTTGATCCAATGCTTTTTCTTCAAAATACGGAATCATGTATGTTGCCGCATCGGATTCCAATTCGACCAACTGTAATTTATAAGACTGCGTCATTTTCATAAGATAATGAGAACGTTCAGCCATCGATTGCGGCCGTGTCAGCGTCGGAAATAAAATGCTTGCAATGGTAGAGATGTTTCCGTAAGTCAGCTGTAAAGCACGTTTTGCGAATAAATCGTAGTATTCGATATACCAAGGCGGATCGAAAAAGACAAAATCAGCTTGGCCGATAAGTGCTTTCGGTAAGGGATCTTCCGCATTGTAAACAATCGCTTGATGTTTTGGATTTGAAAGGTGTTTTTTCAAAACGTCGATGGTGGAAGCGCTTTTATCCAAAATCGTGATTTTACGGTTGGGATTCATCATGGCACAGTACGCACCGAAAATAGGCGCTCCCAAAAAGACCATGTGTTCCGGTGCATTCGTTTGAGATTTGGTTTCCAATTTCTTTAATAACGACGCATGTGTTTTGCTTTCAAACCACCATTCGTAATCCAAGCAATGCGGCAAGTGCAAATCTTGCATCAATTTTGTGATTTTTTCTTCAGCCTGTTGCTTCAGCAGTCCTTTTTGCTTGGCAGATAAGCGTTGAATTTGCTGATAAAAGTGATGTTTGGTGAGCATGATTTGCCCGTTTTCCTGCATCGTTGACAAGATTTTTAACAGCTCGTCCGGGAAAATGGAGTGTGTGTGTTGTAATAACTCCGTCAAAGACGCCGGATTTTGTTGCAACCGTTTTAAAACAGCGTGTTCAACAAGTTCATTATACGTGTTCGTTGGCATGTGATAATCTCCTGATTAAAGTATCGTTGTGGCGGATTTTGGTTTGAAACCGAATGTTCATTTCTCGTATCCAGCTTTTTAAAGCAACATATTGGTTTTGAGCCGCTTGGTCTTTATAACGGCCGGTATTAACGGCATATTTGTAAATTTCAAGCGGAACCATTTTTAACGGGAACTGCGGATCAATTTCCGTTTGAATGCGATCCAAAAAATGACCGATGCGTTTGTCTATTTGATCGACATCCGGTGTGGTTAACGTGACATAAGCGTATTGATTAAATCCGATTTGTGTCAGTTGCTTTAATCGACGCATTTGTTCGTCAAAGAAAGACAAATTCGTGCGTGTATTAAAAGCCGCTGACTTGGCATCGAAGCCTTTTAAACAACCGACGCGAGCATATCCCGGACGGGAACGCATATAATCCATTTGATCGGTTGTCATGGTTTCGAAAAACAAATCAGTGCTTAAATTGTCATCTGTCCATATAAAATGAGATTTTTCCATACCCAGTGCTTCCCGGCTTTGTAAAAACCACAAATTATATTCGGGCACCAAATCCGGTTGACCGCCGCTTAAAACGATGACACGAGGCTGGTTTTCTTCACGTGCTTTTTCCAAAAGTTCGGTCGGAGAACAAAAAGCAGAATGCTTCGGATTTCCGGCACGTAGTTTTTTATCGACGAAACAATACCAACAATTAATGTTACACACAGACAACTGAAACAGTTGAACGGGTAGAACATCCGGGATTGGTTCGTTAAAGTAAGCGCAAACCGGCAAATGGGGGAGTGGATTGTCAATCCAATTTTCGCTCGGATGCAGTTTAAAATGATGAATGCGTCCGAAATCGCCACAGTTAGACGGTAAAGACATGTCTTGCTGTTGAGTCGAATGTTCGAAACGGCTCATCCTGATTTTTTTGTGAGTAAAATCAATCGCGCGTTGACGCAATAAATGATCGTTATTCATCTGATATTCCTCTTCAGTTTTTCTTCGGCTTCTGTCAAATAAGTGTTACACCTATTCGTAGAAACTGGATTTAACGATACATTCTAAAGTTAGAAAAGTCAACTTTCGGTTTAGCTATAAAAAGACATAAAATAGCCATTTATGCGCATGAACATATATTTTTATTAAAATAACATATTGAAATAAAATAAATGAATTATATAAATGTGGGATGAGCTGTATATATTAATAGTTGAGTTTCGGCACTAAAAAATACCCCCGCCGGAAAGCAGGGGTATCATCAGAATCGACTCGCTTAAAATTCGGTTTTAAAAGTAACACCGATGGTGTGGCCGTCTCCGTGTGCATTATTTTTGCCGTTGTCTTCAAATGTGTATGAAAAGAATGTTCCGACGGCCGCATTCGGCAGGACATACGCATATAAAGCGGTTTCAGCATACCATTTTTTGGATTCCCATAATTCGTCATAATTGTAATGCATGGCAGCATCCAAAGCAATGGGGCCGGCTTTTTTATAAAGCCCGACAGCACCATCATATTTGGGATTGTTGTCGGCATATTTACTCATGGCAATCGGGACTTCGACAAAGGCCGATGCATAAGGCAAAATCAATCCGAAATCATATCCGCCTTTTAACAGGGCATTGAATGCTTTGTAAGCACCGTTATAATGGTGCGTTTCTTTTTGCACATAAAGCACGCGTGCTTGCGCATAAAAATCATTTTGACGATATAAATCGTACGTTGCGCCCATTTGCCAATCGATGTTCGTGTCTTCCCCATCCGTAACGGACGTTCCGTCGTATTTTTGACGGTTCCAAGCATTTGAAATTTGTGCTTCGATAGCGACTTTCGGCGCAATTCCGTAACTGAAGTTTTGAGAAGCAATGATGTCTCGCGTGCGGTAATCGGCAAACCCGTTTATCATGTCTTTTACATGGAATTTTTGATAAGCAACCCGCGTGTCGGAAGCGACTTTACCGACCGGTGCTAAATAAAAGGGATGTGTTACTTCTGCGGCCGTAGATAGTGTGGCAGCCATCAAAAAAGCAGTCAATAAAACGTATTTCATATCAGTCTCCTTCATCGTATGATATGCTTATCTTAAAGCCGGTTTTCGGTATGTCAAGAAAATCCTTGAAAACAAAATTTTTTTCTTTTGCATTCCAAGTATTTTTGGTATAAAATCCATTTTTGTATAAAAATATACAAATGAATAACTTGCTGATGCGACAACAAAATGACAAATAAGTGTATGAAAAACAAAGATAATTTCAGTGTAAAAGCCTCTCCGATTGGGGGGGGGGGGGAATAACCACGCCTACAAAGCCGATTTATCGTTAGGGCTTGATAAAAAAAATTT